>CAZGEE010000115.1:1207-5967 GCA_964525035.1 uncultured Anaerolineales bacterium | reverse complement strand
CCGCTCGCTCCGCTGAGTTCGAGGAGACGAACAACCCGTGATTCTCAAGGAACAGCGCCTCGGGCCGATGCCCCTCGGCCTTCTCGAAGCGCTCGATCGCCTCGCGGCAGCGTACGGCCAGCGGGTGGCCCGGATTCGTGTAGGGCACCCAGGCCATGCTGAAGTTGCCGCGGTCGGCAAGTTTCTCACAGAAGCCTTTGGATTCCTTGCTGCACAGGATCCCGTTAACCGCAATCGGGTGGGTGTGGACGACGTACCGATCGAGCATCGCGTGCAGCGTCGCCTCACACGAGGGGCGGGCCGACGGGTCCGGACCGCCGTGCACCGCCCCGTACATGGCCTGCAGCACGTGGGCCTCGCGCTCCGCATCGCTCATCGCGGTCACCGTGGCGTCGCCGAGCAGTTCCAGGAGTGGGCCCATCTCCAGCGTCACGTACCCGCGGTCGGGGCTCATGTCCTTCAGCCCGGTCCCGGAGGCCTTGACGTGCATCCGGGTCCCCGCCTTGTTCTTGACACTGGTGTTGCCGCCGCCCGCCTGCACGATGCGCTCATCCGCGCCGGCCTCCCGGCTGATTCTCACGAGCCTGCGTACGTCCGCGTCCACTCTTTTGCTCATCGCCGGCTTTCCGATCTGAGGGCAGTTGTTTTCAGTCCGTGATGACGTTGTTCGTCCAGCCGTGCTTCTCGTCTTGCCCGCGGCCGGCAGCAGACAATTCGGCCAAAATTCGAGCCGGGCGGCCTGGTCGTCACGAGCCCGGCGCCGACGGCGCCGTCGGACCGGCCTTTCGGTACAGATTATCCTCCCCCAGTCCGTAGCCGGCCTGCTGAAACGCGTCGCGCCAATAGTCGGCGGAGGAGACGATCCCTTCCTTGATCTCCTCGATCAAGGTTCCCCGCGGGAAGAGAATCTCCAGAGCCAGGGCCCATTCTTCTACGCCCGAGGTTTCCATGGCGTCGATGGCCTTCCGCGCGTCGAGGATGCCTCGGTCGTTGTACTGCGGCGTAAACGGCCAGTGCCGGCTGGCCTGCTCGTCGGTTTGCTGCGTGTGGACCAGCACCATCCTGCGATCGGTCCACGGCACCTTCATCCATTCGTACACGTCCTTGTCGCGGGCGGTGTGCTGCGGATCGACCGCGGGGCTGACGTGCGCGGCATGGCCCGTGTCGAGGTGCATTCGGATCGGGATCGCGGACCGTTCGTTCGCCCTGGCAAGAATGTCCTGTGCCCGGTCGATCGTGTTGGGTTGAAGCTGCGGGCGATGCATCTGCTCAAGGAAGATCGCTTCCAGTCCCACCCCGGCCCCGTACTCGGACGCCTCGACCAGGCCGTCGATCATCTTCTCGACCGTCTCGTCGAACGCTTCGGCAAGCTGGCGTTTGCTCATGCAGTCGTAGTGCCCGCTGATGTACTTGCACCCCAAACCGCGGGCCAGGTCGATGAACCGTTTGCACCACTCCACGCCCAGGCGTCGCATGTCCGGGTAAGGGTGGCTCATCAGGTTCATCAGGTAGCTTACCCGGGCCGTCGCCCCGGACCACGGGCGGAGCCCGTATTGCTCGATCGCCTCCACCGTGGCCTGCCAGAACTCCGTCCGGTCCCGGATCACGGGCCAGAAGAGCACCGGCTCGATGTGGTCCGCGAAGTATTCGAACTCGATCAGCCCGGCGTCCCGTAGAACCTCGGCCCAGACTTCCGGCTCGGGATAGTCCTCGGTGGTAAACCCGTTGTTTCCCATGAGGCGAAACACCGTCATGCGCGGCATCCTTTCTTCTGGGCAGAGCCCCGGAGGCGTCGTCGCCCGGAACACTGCCTCCGGTGAAACCGTTTCCGTGAATCCCTCCGCTGCAGGCAGAGCGGACTATTCTGTGGCTTCCGCACGTGAATGTCAATGCCGAGCCGGCTCGCGGACCGGGCCGGGCCCGGACCATCGGGCGATGCATCGGGGAGATTACGCGCCGGACTCTTCCTGCGAAGGAGGGGGCTTCGGATCGCGGATCATCGACAGGGCGATGCGCCGACGGGCCGGGTCGGTGGAGATCACCCGGACGTCCACCGTTTGCCCCACGTGGAGGAAGTCGGTCGGATTCTTGACATACTTGTTGGAGAACTGGCTCACGTGCACCAGTCCATCCTCCTTCAAGCCGACGTCTACGAACGCGCCGAAGTCGACGACATTACGCACCGTGCCCTTGAGCCACGTCCCCGGTTTCAGGTCCTCGAGCCGTGTCATCTGGCGCTTGAAGATCGGAGGCGCGTTGCGCTCGCGCGGATCGTAGCCAGGGTGCTCCAGGCAGTGCAGGATGCCGGAGAGCGTGGAAACGTCGATCCCGGTTTGGTTTGCGAGGTCCTCCAGGGTCACCATCTCCAGTTGGCTCCGCAGTCCCGGGACGCCCCGGGCGGTGGTCAGGTCCCCGGGCGACCCGCCGAAAAACTCGATCAGCCGCTCAGCGTGCGCGTAGGATTCGGGGTGGATCCCCGTCCGGTCCAGCGGGTTCTCTCCGTCGTAAATTCGGAGGAACCCCGCGCAGTTGCGAAACGCGTGGCTGTCGAGTCCGGGAACTTCCTTGAGTTGCTCGCGCGATCGGAAGGGCCCGTTGCGGCGCCGGTGAGCGAGGATTTCCCGGGCCCGGGCCGCGTTGAGCCCGGCGACGTTCCGGAGCAGCGCGACGTGAGCCTTATTCACGTCCACCCCGACGCGATTCACGCACATGCGCACGACCGCGTCAAGGTGTTCCTTGAGACGCTCCGGGTCCACGTCGTACTGGTACAGCCCCACCCCTACGACGCGGGGATCGACCTTGGTGAATTCGCTCAAAGGATCCTGCAGCCTGCGCGCCACGGAAACGGTGGCACGCAGTGCCGGTTCGAGATCAGGAAACTCCTCGGCCGCCAGTTCCCCGGCGGCGTACGCCCCGGCGCCGGCCTCGGTCACCAGCGTGTATCGCGTCGGGAGGTCGTACTCCGCAATCACCTCCGCGACGAGTTGTTCGGTCTCGTGGCAGCCCGTTCCGTTGCCGATGGCGACCACGTCGACCTTGTGCTTTCGGATCGCCTCAAGCAACGTCTTCTTGGCCTCGTCCCATCGGCGGTGCGGCTCGTGCGCGTAGAGGATCGTTTCGGCCTGGAGCGCACCGTCGGCGTCGACCACCGTCGTCTTGCAGCCGGTTCGGAACCCGGGATCGATCCCCAGTACGCGCACACCCCGAACGGGCGGCGTCATCAGCATGCCGCACACGTTGGTCCCGAACACCTCGATGGCGTGCCGTTCCGCCCGTTGCGTGAGGTCGCACCGGACCTCCCGCACGATTGAGGGCAGGACAAGGCGCTGCAGGGCGTCCCGCAGGCACCCGGTGAGGAAATCGGCGAAGGGGTGCTCCTCGCGCGCCGCGAACTCCCTGCACCGGCTGAGCAGCTGGTCGAGGGGCATGTCGAGGACGACCTTCAGACCTTTCTTCCGCTCCCCGCGGTTGATGGCCAGAACCCTGTGCGGTGGTACGTCACGCACCGGCTCGGAGTAGGAAAAGTAGTCGCGAAACTCCTTGACCTGTTCCTCCGGGGCCGCACCGGGGCTGCAACGCAGTACCCCGGTGGACCAGGCTGCGTCCCTTGCCTTCCGGCGCACGCGAGGCATCGTGCCAAGCTGCTCGGCAATGATGTGGGACGCGCCCGCCAGTGCGTCGTCGGCCGTGTGGACTTCCCGATCGTGGTGGACGTAGTTTGCCCCCAACTCATCCAGACCGGCGGCGGTATTACCGGTGCGAATCGCCTTGGCCAGCGGTGCCAGGCCGCGCGCCACGGCCGTCGCGGCGGCTGTATCGCGACGGGGGTTGAACGCCACAATCAGGTCGTGGAGCCGCCGGGGATCCGGGGCGCGGAGGATGGCCCTTTCCATTTCAGGCGTCAGTGTTCCGCGCCCGCGAATATCTTGCAGCGCAGCCTCCTTGCAACTCGCCAGCTTGGCGAGGTCGTTGCGGTGCTCCAGGACCGCCCGGATAGCGGACTCGTCTAATCCGCCCGTCGCGGATTTCCGATAGGTCGCAATGAATTCAACGCAGCAGTGCTCGCGCGTCAGCCGGAGCACGTTCTCCACGTGGGTTTCGCGCAATTGCAACCGGGCCGCGATTTCGGACGTGGATTGGTCTTGCATTCTGTTCTCGACAGCAAGGAAATGCCTGGGCGGCGGGATTCCCTTAGCCGGGGGATCCAGACCGCTCTACAATTATGCTTACCGGCTCCTTCGCGCCGGGTCAAGGGTCGGGCGCGTTGAATCCGTCCGGCACTGCGAGCTATAATCTATCCCGGCGCCGTCGATGCCGGTGTCTTGCCTCGAAAGGAATGTTGCCGATGGCTTCTCTACATGCGCTGTGTATGGTATTTACGGGCGAAGGAAAAGGCAAGACCACAGCCGCGCTGGGGTTGGCCTTGCGGGCAGCGGGTCACGGCCTGCGGGTGTCGATACTTCAGTTCGTCAAGGCGGAGGAGGCGGGGGAACATCGGGCCCTGGCGAGGTGGTCCGAGCAGATCGAGTGCCTGAAGCTCGGCACCGGCTTCGTAACGGAGGATCCCCCTCCGGCCGAGGCGGTCGGCGCCGCCCGCCGGGCTTTCGAGATGGCCCGATCGCGGCTGACCGGGGGTGAGGTCGCCCTGGTGATCCTGGACGAGGTTTTCCCGGCCGTCGCCGCAGGGCTCATCCGCGAACAGGATGTGCTGGAGCTGATGGAGCTTCGCCCGAAGGACGTTCACCTGCTGCTGACCGGCC
>CAZGEE010000115.1:0-1197 GCA_964525035.1 uncultured Anaerolineales bacterium | reverse complement strand
GCGGGGCCCCGCCCGAGGTCATCCGTCGCGCGGACCTGGTGACCGAAATGCGTTGCGTGAAGCATCCATACGAGCAAGGACTGACGTCAGTGCCCGGCATCGACCTGTGACAGCGGCGCCCTGGTTGCAGTGCGGCGCAACGCCCGGTGGTCCCGGGCATTGTTTGCCCGGGGAACGGCCACCGACTATAATGCGCGGCCTTGGGTACGAGTGCGGTAGTTCAGTCCCGTTACCGGGAGGCCGAAATGAAGCAGCCGCGAGAGGTCGGGGCCCGGGCCGAGGAATTGTTCGTCGGGGGGTACAACTGCTGCGAAAGTGTGTTGACTGCCCTCGCCGAGGCGATGGGAACTCAATGTGGCTGCATCCCGGCCGTGGCCACGGGTATGGGCGGGGGCGTCGGTCACACGGGCTCCGTGTGCGGGGCGGTCTCGGGCGCAGCGATGGCCGTCGGATTGGCGGTGGACCGACTCGGCCTGCCGGATCACAGCGAGGAGAAGGATCGCGCCAATGAACTGGTTACGGAATTTCGCGCGGCCTTCGAGGAAGAGTTCGGCACGATCCTGTGCGGCGACCTGATCGGGTTCGACTTCACGCAGCCGGACTGGCGCGCGCAGTACGCCGCCCAAGGCTGCGGAGAGAAATGTACGGGCTACGTGTCTTTCGCCGCGGAATGGATCGCGGAACGTCTGTCCAAGGAAGAGCCCTAGAGAGCGGCAGAGAGCCGGGGCGTTGGAACGAGCGGGCGGCTCGGCCCGCTTTTTCTCGAGAACCGTTAGGCTGCTGCAATGAACGTGTCGGATTTCCTGGGGCCGAACGGTCCGGTCGCGGCCAAGCTGCCCCGCTACGGCGTGCGGAACGAGCAGTTGACCATGGCCGAGGCCGTGGCCGCCTGCCAGGAGGAAAATCGCCACCTCGTGGTCGAGGCGGGAACCGGCGTGGGCAAGAGCTTTGCCTACCTGGTGCCGTCGATGGCCCGGGCCACGGAGCACGGCCGGCGGGTGGTCATCTCGACCTACACGATCAGCCTCCAGGAACAACTCATCGAGAAGGACATCCCGTTCCTCCAGTCGGTCTGGCCCGAGGAACTCAGGGCCGTTCTCGTGAAGGGGCGGAGAAACTACCTGTGCCTCCGCCGGCTGGAGACCGCCTCCCGCCGCGCCGCGACGCTCTTCAACACGGACCGCGACGTGACGGAGC
>CAZGEE010000114.1:1723-5970 GCA_964525035.1 uncultured Anaerolineales bacterium | reverse complement strand
CGCCGGTCCCCGAAACCGGAACCACGTTCCGTGAGAACGCCGAGGCCAAGGCCCTCGCCTACGCCCGGGCCACCGGCCGGTGGTGCGTGGCCGACGACAGTGGGCTTGAGATTCCCGCCCTGGACAACCGTCCCGGCGTCTACTCCGCGCGGTGGGGTGGCGAGGACGGCAACGACGCCCTCAATAACCGCACGCTGGTCGAGCACATCCGCGGGCTCCCCCCGGAGCGTCGAGAGGCACGATACGTCTGCGTGGCCGTGGTGGCCGATCCGGAAAAGGTCCTGGCGACCGCCCGAGGAACCTGCGAAGGCATGGTGATCGAGCAACCGGCCGGCACCGGCGGCTTCGGATACGATCCCCACTTCTACCTCCCCGGTCGCGGCCGCACCGTGGCCCAGCTCCCGCCGGAGCAAAAGCACGCGATCAGCCATCGCGGGGCGGCGCTGCGTGCCCTGCGCGCCGAGCTCGAACGACTCCTCGGGGAACCCAACGCGCCGCGCGACTGAGATCCGTGGGGGCATGCCCCCGCACGCAACCGGGACCGCATCCCGCGGCCTGGCTTCGCCGGATCGTGGGACCTTCGTTGCGCGCACGGTCCGGCTGCGGCCGGGTCATGATGCGTCTCTCACGGGGTCCCTAGGGCGAGGCGAGGGTCGTCGAGGGTGACGGGTAGGTCAGTTCGATCTCGCGCGGGCCGCCGGGCGTGAGGTCGATCTCCCAGACGTCCTGGATGCCGCCGGGAGCGGCGCACCGCACCCGGTAGCGGCCGAAGAACCCGCGGAAGGTGAAGCCGCCTTCGTTGTCGCAGGGCCCGCGGGCGGTGGTCCACCACTCGTCGCGGATAAGCCGGGCCAGCGCCCGGTAGGCCGGCTTCGGCGACAGGTCTTCCCGCAGGAGCCCGCCCGGCCGCGCGCCGCGGGCGAACCGGTCCGACAGGTCCCACCAGGTGATGCTCTCGACGGCCGGGTGGGCGAAAGCCGTGCGGTAGAACGCCTCGACCGCGCGGGCCTGCTTCCGCTCGCCTTCCGGGGGACCGGGGATCATGACGCGGCCCACGTGAACGGGGACCGAAATCTCCTGCAGCCGGTCCAGGCGCGCCTCGAGCTCCAGGGCCGGCCAGGCCCGGTCCGCCTGCCGGGCCGCCAGCACAACGCCGTCCAGGCCGAACCCTTCGTTCCGCTCCATTTGGGCGGCCGTCAGCAGGCTGTAGACCGCCGGGTCATTGAGCAGAAGCTCCGCGTCCGAATCCGCCTCCCGGGCCCACTCGAACACTCGTTTCACCGGGAGATCCACTCCCCTGAACCACAGCCGGGGCCAGGCCTCCCACGTCACGTCCCAGAAGTCCACCCGCCCGCGGAACCGCCCGACGGCGTCGCGAACGAAGGCCTCCATAGAGGCCTTCGCCTCGTCCGCAGGGGTCCCGCGCAGCCACACCGGCCGGAGCTTATTCGAGAGCAACGGCGAGCCCTTCACGGCCAGTCCGTGGCGTCGGCACCAATCGACCATCGGCTCCGGCCCGGGAAGTCCGCGACGATCCGCGACATAGTTTCGTCGCCCTTCGGCCGGCTCGACGAGCGGCCAGTACACGGGCACCACCGCCAGGTTGAACAGCCGAAGAAACTGCTCGCGATACTGCCGTTCCTGCTCGGACGACTCCATCGCCCCGAAGGCAAAGAGATTGCACCCGAAGAGGAAACGGTGGCTCAACTGCTCCACCGAGACCTCGGCGTCGGCCAGGGGAATGCCTTCCCGGCGCACCAGCCGGAGCCGAACCGGCGCGGTCCGATGGTGCAACGTCTGCTCCCGAAGCCGGTAGGGCCGAAGGTACTCGTCCCGCAGGGCATCCAGCAATCCCCGGGCCTCGACCAGGGCCCGGTCCACCTCGGCGGCGTGGCGACCGGCCTCCAGGGCCGTGCCGGCCGTGTAGCGGACCATCTCCCACAGCCGGGAGCCTCGACCCGCCAGCTCGGTGAACCGCCGCGTTCGCTCGGTGAGTTGATACGGTCCGCCCAGGGCCGCCTGGACCATCCGTTCACCCAGCGCCTCGGCCCGCCGGTGCCGGTCACCCGAACCGGCCTCGGTGTCTGCCGGAATCGTCTCCAGCATGTCGCGCAGGAGCCCGACGAAAACGGCGGCCTTGGCGCGGGCCCGCTCGTATTCGGGCACCAGCGTTCCGGCCTCGCCCTGCCAATCCCGGATCATCCGATCCGCCTGCCGCATCACCGAGTTGATCCGCGCGTCCAACAACTCCAGAAGGTCTTCCACCCGCTCGGGCGTCAGGGAACGTTTCAGGGAGGGATGGTCCAGTAGCGCCTCCGGCACCGAGGCCCGGGTCCTGAGTCGGACCGGGCGACCGTCCGGCAGCGTGAACCGGGCCGAGACCCCGAAGAACGCCGCCTCGCTTTCCACGCGCAACAGCAGCCGGTTCCACCCCGCGGCGAGCTGCACGTTCACGCTTTCCCGGTCCGGCTCCCAGGTACTTCGCTCCCCGAACGGGTGAACCAGCCGACCGTTCAGGTATCCCCGGACCCTGTCGTCGCTGCCCAGCAGGAGACGGTATTCTCCCCCCTTCTCGCTGAAGACGTACACGTGAACCAGGGCCGTTTCGTCGCCCGTGGGCCCCAGCACGTTCAGATCGAGGAAGCCGTCCTGCCCGGCCGTCACCACGGTCCAGAGCTTCCCCAGCGTCATCTGCCCCTCGAAACACGGAACCTTCCGGTCCACGAGCTGCTTCTCCGCGGGGACGTGGCGCCAGTTGCCCACGGCGAGGAACTCGCGGATGTATCCGGGCCCTTCGTCCCCGGCCGCGGCCGGGGCGCAGCATGCCAGGGCCGACAGGCAGGCCAGGACCGCGCAGACGGCCGAGCGGCCCCCCCGGGCCGGGCCGCGAGAATCAATCGGGAATGCGCCAATCATCGTCCGTTGAACACCGGAAACGGGCAAAAGTGGCGGGGCCATCGACCGCCGCCCCCGGAACCTACGGGGCCGGGCCGCGGTCAGGAAGGGCAGGGACAAGAACATGGAGCCATGAAACGACAGGGGCCGGCGCCGCCCTCGGGCGCCGGCCCGGAATTGGTTTCCCCGAAGACGGCCCTACCGTCGCCGCCTCGACACCGCCAGCAGCGCCAGGCCGAAGCCCAGAAGCCCCATGGTGGCGGGCTCCGGCACGACCTCGAAGTGGCTGCTTCCGCTGGCCAGGTCGTCGGCCGTCAGCGTGAAATGGAACTCGCTCTCGATGCTGCTGACCTGGCCGTTAATCGTGGCCCACCCGGAGGCCGGCTGGCGATCCGTCGTCGCGGCGGACCCGTTGGCCGGGGCGTCCACCTGGCCGATCAGGTGCGCGAAGGTACCGAGATTCGTCCGGGCCTCGTACGCCCGGGCGTTGTCGTGGAACAGCCCGCTCAGCCGCGCGCCTCCACCCCCGCCGTCGGTCACCGTCACGGCCGCGCTCGCGTAGGCCTCCGGGTCGGTGATCGGGTCGAAGGTCACCGTGGCCGAGGTGATGCGAAAGGTCGTGTCCTGCTGCCCGGCCGAAACGTAGAACCCCAGATCGACCGCCGGGTCGAGATCGTACCTCACGTGGAGCTCCTCGATCGTCGCCAGGACGTTGCTCCCCACACAAAGGTCCAGTGCATCGGGCAGCTCGCACACGTACTGCCCCGCAATCAACAGGCCCGGGTTAAACGCGAAGGTGTGCTCGACCGTCTGGCCGTTCGCCGAGGCCTCGATGCGCACCACCGTCTCGGAGAGTGTCCCTCCCCCGATCATGGGGCCCGCTCGGACCGGCCCAACCAGCCCTCCGAGCAGAAGGACCGCGAAAACGAACGAGATCCAGGGTGTCCAACGACCAAGGCGGAAAGAAAAAGAGCGAGGTTTCATCGTCACCGTCCTCCACCGGGTCCTGCAGCGCGATTCGGGCGCGTCTGTCCGCCCTTCAGACCCCGACCGGAGGCCGGCCAACGAAAAAGGGAGAACAGGCGCCTTGCGCTGTTCTCCCCGCAACCTATTCGGACACGTGCCCTTCGCGGACCCTGCGGCCCCGAAGCTCTCCCGGCACTGAACTACTATAAGTATAAATCACGAACGCGGCCGAGTCAAACGACGCGGCAACATTTTCTGACGGAAAATCCGAAGCTCGGCGCGGGCGATACCTTGCGACTTAACTGCTTGATGTAAAAGCACTTATCGCGCCAAGCCTTTCGCTTCTCCGCGCGCTCCGCACCGGAAATCCTGTCCGGCTCCTCTCG
>CAZGEE010000114.1:0-1713 GCA_964525035.1 uncultured Anaerolineales bacterium | reverse complement strand
TCCTGCCCGATTGCCGGCCGGCGCTACCCGGTCCCACGCCGGCCCGCGTCTCGGAGGCCCAGACTCAGCCGCTTCCCGCGCCGCGACAGTTCGAGGCCGCCCGGCAGCTCGAGGCGTTGCCCGCCGGCTCCGCTTGCAACGACGTGCCAGATCTGCGCCATGTGCTCGGCCGTCAGTCCGGCCCGTCCCGCACCGAGCCACTCCGCCCCGGCCAGAACCACCTCGGCGACCACGGCCCGTCCTTCCCGCCGGAGAACCTCGAGATGCCACTCCACCGCGCGCGGCGTCGCCGCGGCGACGGCCTCCTCCCACACGGCGCCGGCCCGGGCCGCGATCAGCTCCTGCGCCGCGGCCAATTGCTCAGCCATCCGCGGAAGCCGGCGGCCCAGCCCGCGGGCGTACTCCCGCTCCAGCTCCGGCAGCAGGTCGTGGCGAAGCCGGTTGCGAAACGCTTCACGCGAACGGTTGGTTTCGTCCTCGACCCACTGGAGACCCCGAACAGAGAGATAATCCAATAGGTCCTGCCGCCCCACCTCCAGCAGCGGGCGAACCAGTGTAACGGATGAGCCACTCGCCAGGGGCCGGCGGATCGGCATCCCCGCAAGCCCCCGCAATGCGCTTCCGCGCAGGAAGTTCATCAGCACCGTCTCGGCCTGGTCGTCCCGCTGGTGGCCGAGCGCCACGCGGTCGGCCCCCGACTCGACGGCCGCCCGTTCGAGGAACGCATACCGCGCCTCGCGCGCGGCCTCTTCCACCCCCGCGCCGCGATCGCGGGCCACCTCGCGGACATCGGCCCGTTCGCGCACGAGCGGCACACTCCATCGTTCGGCCAGGGAGGCGACGAACGCCTCGTCCCGGTCGGCGGTCTCGCGCAGCCCGTGATTCAGGTGCGCCAGCACCAGGTCGAACCGCGGGGGCCGCCGAGGATCATCGCCGCAAGCCGTTGTCCCGGAATAGCTTACGAGCCGATCGCCCCGGCCGGAAAGCTCGAGCAGAATCGCCGAAAGGGCCACGCTGTCCGCGCCACCGCTGACGGCGACGAGCACGCGGCTCCCCTCGGGCACCAGTCCGCGGGCGCGAATCGTTCCCGCCACGGCTTGGACGGTCTTGTGACGAGGCAGGCCCATGCCACCATTATAGTGAGGGAAAGACGTCCCCGCCACCAGCCGGTCGGCGCTGCGACTACGGGGTTTCAGACATGGAAGTTCGCCCCCTCCGTGGGTTCATGACCCCAAGACGCTTACGGCCAAACTCGTGATCGATTAGGCTTGACGGGCGGGCGAACGGGCGGTACAGTACGAGTCTGCGCCCGGGGTGTCGCCCGGTGCAGCGAGGCCGTGGGCGGCGGGAGCCGCCCTGTTCGGAGTCGATCCTGCGGCCACAGCGGCAACCCGGGGGACCGGCCTGACGAGCGAGTCCACGACGCGAGGAGCACGGAGATGTCGCAGCAGATTATCCGGGACGTCGAAAAACAGTACATGAAGTCCGATCCGCCGCAGTTCGACATCGGCGACACGGTGGGCGTGCACGTCCGAATCCAGGAGGCCGGCAAGGAACGGCTTCAGGTATTCACGGGCACGGTCATCGCCCGCAGCGGTTCGGGGATCAACGAGATGTTCACGGTTCGCCGAATCGTCGCCGGCGAGGGGGTCGAGCGGGTGTTTCCGCGGCACTCGCCGGCGGTGGCCAAGGTGGACGTGGTCCGCTCGGCGG
>CAZGEE010000113.1:0-6092 GCA_964525035.1 uncultured Anaerolineales bacterium | reverse complement strand
GGCGATGGGCCTGCCCGTGCCGGACCTCGACGGCTTCGCCCGCGCCGTCCGGGCGGTCGAGCAGCGCGGTGAGCAGCACGGCGTGGCCACCTACCGCCGGCTCCAGGGCGCGTTCGGCTACGACGACGCCCCGCTGCGGTGGAGCGAGCTGTCGGACCGCTACATCGCCGAGGCCTCGCGCGACGCCCGCGTCTTCGACCACGTCCGCGAGGTGCTCGCCTCGGTCCGAGACCGGGCCGACCTGCTGGTCGTCAGCGCGAGCAAGACCGAAGCCGTCCGGCGCGATCTGCGGGACCACGGGATGGCGGGCCTGTTCAGGGCGCTGCTGGCGCAGGACTTCCTGCCGAAGAAGGGGATCCTGGCGGGCCTCGCCGAGCGGTACCCCCGGGTGCTCTTCGTGGGCGACACGCAGCACGACGTTCGCGCGGCCCGGCACGCCGGGGTGCCGGTCTACCTGGTGACCGTCGGCGACGAGGACGCGAGCTGGGCCGCCGCCGGCCCCGTCCTCCGCCGCTTCGCCGCCGGCGAAGACGACCTCCCCGAACTCATCCGCCCGTAGCCGCCGGCCGAGGTGCGGTGCCTCCGATCTTCGCTTAGAGCGTGCTTGATTACGGCCGGCGTTTCAGTAAAATCGCCTGTCGGGAATCGGCAAAGGCGACGCTGGGGGGGCCGGGCTTCAAAAAGTTTCCTGGATTACCGGGAGGAAGAAGCTCGCCCTGCCTGTTGACTGGCCAAACAAGGGCTAGGAGAACCCAATTCGTGAGCGGGACGGTGGCAGAAAGGAAGCGACTGATTCGAGTTACCGCGGGCAATCTGCGGAACAGCCACATTTACATTACGGGCCACTACGACTTTTTCCCCCGTGATTGTATAGGAGGGTCGGACCGCTCCGATAAAGGCAGGCCCATCAGCATACGTTTGGAGGGACTAAACAGAATTATCGAGACGGATATTGCTCGGGACCTCAAGACCGGTAAACCTCGTCGCGAGTTTCGTGCCAGGAAATGGGTGCGGGAATTTTTCGAACGCCATGGCATTCAGACCGGCGATGTCCTTGCCATTGAGAAGGTTGGAGAGCGCGAGTATCGGCTCTACCCTTTCCACACCGCAAGCGACCGCAACCACGATTGGCGCGATTTCATCTGCACAAAGCCTGACGGGGCTGGGCCGACCGTTGTTGAAGTCTTTGCCGGCTGTGGTGGAATGGCCTTGGGCTTCAAACGAGCCGGGTTCCGCACAGCGTTGGCCGTGGAATGGGATGCCGACGCATGCGAGAGCTTGCGGGCCAACATCACGGAACGTGTCGCGCAGTGTGCCATTGAGGAGATAGACACGTTCCCGAAGGCGGATGTCGTGGCCGGGGGGCCTCCTTGCCAAGGATTCAGCAATCTAGGGGAAAGAGTGCCTTATGACCCCCGACGGCAGCTATGGCGCCACTTTCTGAGAGCGGTGGAAGACGCAGCGCCGAAGGCGTTCGTCATGGAGAATGTTCCACCCTTGCTCAAGTCTCAGGAGTTCGTTGAAATCCGTTCTGCGGCGAAGCGCCTCGGCTATCAGGTAAACGCGTGGGTGCTGAACTCTGCCGACTTCGGCACCCCCCAAACCAGAAAGCGTGCGATCGTGATCGGGATTCGCGGCTTAAAGCCATCCCCTCCTCCCCAAACCCATGTGGAGCCGAGCAAGCGGGAGCTTGGAACTCTTGATCTGCCGAGCTGGTTGACTGTGCAAGACGCCATAGGAGGCCTCCCATTTGAACCGACCGGAGTGAACTGGCACATCGGAAGGAATCCGACCGAAAAGTCGCTAAGGCGATACGCATGTATTCCGCCCGGGGGCAACCGGTGGGATCTCCCCGATGAATTGATGCCGGACTGCTGGAAGCGCAAGACCAAGGGAGGCACGGACCTCTTCGGCCGTCTGTGGTGGGATCGCCCCTCGGTCACCATCCGCACCGAATTCTACAAGCCTGAAAAAGGCCGATATCTTCACCCCGAGGCGAATAGGCCGATCACCCACCGGGAAGCAGCTAGGCTTCAAGGATTCCCTGATAAGTTCGTCTTCTGCGGGACGAAGATCAAAGTCGCGAAACAGATCGGCAATGCAATGCCTCCTCCCATGGCCGAGGCAATAGCTCGCCACGTCATGGCGCTTCTCAAACAAGACACGGCCGTAGTCGCAACATCTTCAAGCCGAGCGAGGGGATAGGACATGGCGCGCCGCCGCAAGGTTACGGACCTGGAGACCCTCGTCCGTTCCATCGACGACCAACTGTGCCACTTCGATCAGCAGCGCTTAGAGTGGACGCTACGCCAAAAAGTGCTGCGCCTGGTGGAAATCCGGCACAAGCTTGGCGATCTCGGCGTGTCGGTTGCGGTTGAACACGGGCTAAGCCGGACGAACGCGAGGGAAAGGATTAAGGCATACTTGACGGAGAACGTAGGAGTCATCCTCTCCGGGGACGAGCTTGCAGTGGTTTCGGGCATCTCGGAGTACGCCAGGCGCGTGAGAGAACTCCGCGTCGAACAGGGATTCCGTATTTTTACCGGCGCATCGTGCGATGAGAATAGCGGTATTCGTCTCCAACCCGACCAATATCTCCTTGCATCGCTTGAAGCCGATGCGGACGCGGCGCGTCGGTGGGCAATAGCCAACCGCATTCGCAGAAGCACGGGCGGAAGCAAGCAGCGAGTCCTTCAATTCCTGCAAGAGAACGTAAAACGGACGGTAACGACTGAGGACCTGGCTTATGTCGCCAAGTCAGCAAAAGAATTCGCGCGGAGAGTCAGAGAGCTTAGAACCGAGGAGGGGTATGCGATTGCCACACGGTTCACAGGCCGGCCCGACCTCGGAATGGGAGAGTACATTCTCCTTTCTTCGGAGCGCGTCACGCAACCGCACGACCGGCACATTCCTATGAAGGTGCAGCGAGCCGTATACGAACGCGACGCCAATACCTGCAAAGTATGTGGGTGGAGCATGTCGCAATGGTCGCCTTCCGACCCGCGCATACTCGAACTGCATCATGTTAGGGCCCATACAGAGCGTGGCGAGAATGTGGAGGACAACTTGATCGTCATATGCAGCAGGTGCCACGATGAGGTGCACGCCGGCAGAGTCCGCATCCAGTCGAATGCTAACGAATAGAGTACTCCGAGCATTCCTGAATGGACATTTTGAGCAAGGATCAGCGAAGTGGCTTGATGTCACGGATACGGGGCAAGGATACCAACCCCGAGATGGTGGTGCGGCGCCTGATACATTCTTTGGGGTACCGCTACCGCCTTCATGTCCGCACCTTGCCTGGTTGTCCGGATCTTGTCTTTCCCTCCCGACGGAAGGTCGTTTTCGTTCATGGCTGTTTTTGGCATCGACATTCTTGTCGCAAAGGGCGTTCCGTTCCCGGCACGCGCACTGCGTTCTGGGAAACTAAGCTTGAAAGCAACAGGAAGCGGGATCGGCGTTTCAGGCGCAAACTTCGAAGGCAAGGATGGCAGGTGTTAGTCGTCTGGGAGTGCCAGACGAAGCCCGCAAAGGCCGATAAACTAGTGAAAAGGCTGGATCAGTTCTTGAGGGCCTCTTGAGCCAAGAGGGCACCATGCTTCTGCCCCTCGGCAGGGCCCGGGGTCTCGCGACAAGCAGAAGCATGGCACGCCGTCCCGCAGCGTTCAGTGCGGCGTTGGCGGTTCCGGCTCGTGGGCCTTGCGGCCGGTCACGCGCTCGTAGGCGCGGCACCAGGGGCAGAGGCGGCTCTCGACCGTGCGGACCAGCCGGTAGGCCGGCCCCCGCTGCCGCTCGCGGGCCCGGCGACACACGGGGCACCGCCGACACCGGTCGGCGCGCTTACGGTCCTTCTCGCTGATCTCACGCTCGCTCACGATTCATCCTCCACGGGCGCTTCCCCTGGTGTGGGTGCGCTGGTTCTACGCGGTAGCGTAGAGCCATGCGCTCATCATGGTTCGGCCCGCGGCCGGACCATGGCACCGCGCCTGCGCCGTAAGCTTTAAGGCGCGGCCACCGTCAGCATGCTTCTCCGGGAAGCGAGAAGCATGGCACCCCGCGCGGGTCACTCATCCGTCGGAGTCAGCGTCACCTCGGCGGCGGCGATACCGGACTCCCCGGCCACGGTGTAGAACAAAATCACCCGCCCGTCGTCCTCGTAGAGGTACGGGTCGCGGAGCTGGCGGACGCCGGTGCCCGCGCTCGGCACGGACGGCTCGATCGCGTACCCTGCGCCTTCGTAGTCGGCCTCGGGCCGGAGCACGGTGATCGGCCCCGGGCTGTCCGGCCCCCACTCGGCCCAGTCCTTTCGGAGGTCGAAGCGGGTGGCGAGGATGCGTTCCGGGGCGTCGCCGATGCGCGAGAAGAAGGCCCACATCCGGTCACCGCGGCGGAGCAGGGCCCAGTGTCGGCTGTGCGGGTAGAGGTCCGGCCCGCGCTCGAAGGTCGTCAGCCCGTCGGCGGATCGGCAGAGGGCGGCCGAGGCCAGGCCGCTCATGCAAATGCCGTAAAGTTTCCCCTGGTGGCGGAACACGCGCAGGTAGGACGACGAGAGCACCTCCGGACGGGCCTCGAAGCGGAGCCCGTCGGCCGAGAGGGCCACGTGCGTGGTCTGGCCGGGCCACCGGGCGTCGCGGTGGGGGCCGCTGGTGACCGGCTCCTCGCGGAGCGGAACGTGGAAGTAGAGCCGGATGCTCCGGTTCGCCTCGTCGACGAGGATCTCGGGCGAGGCGACGTGCGAGGCCTGCATCGGCAGGTCGCGCAGGTGCAGCACGCCGGGCTCATGGATGTGCCAGGGCCCGCGGAGCCGGTCGGCCCAGGCCAGGCGGATGTAGTGCCCGCCGTGGTGGGCGAAGTAGAGGTAATACTTGCCCAGCGGTTCGGGAACCCACTCCGGCACGTGCAGGAGGCACGGCCCGTTGATGTTTTCGCCGTCGTCGGCGGGCAGCATGCCGGGGCGGATGAGCGGATTCTCGTCGAACCGCCGCACGGGGACCTCGGCCCACGGTTCGCGGGGCTCCTCCGAGTTCTCTTGCGCGTCGCCCGGCCCGGTAGGTGCGCCGCCGGCGCCGCCCGTCGGGTCGAAGGGGAGAAACGGAGTCATCGCGGTCGTCCTTTCTTGCCGGCCGGCGCTCGGCCGGTGCCGGGCCGCTACGGAAAAGTGGTGCCGCCGAACCAGCGCTGAACTGCCCGACAAGGCGAAAGCGGCCGCCCGTTCTGCCGGCGTTCGGTGGCGTTACGGGAGCTGCCCGGGCCCCAGGAGCCACGAGATTTTCCAGTTTCCTTCGTCATCGCGGGCCAGACAGCAGACGGCCCCGGCGTCGAAGGCCACGACGTCGGCCGATTCGTCGCCCGTAAGCAGCAGCCCGGCCAAGTGGCCCAGGAACGGCAGGTGGCCGACGATCATCAGGTCGGCCTCGTCCGCTTCGATCTGGCGCCGGACCGGCTGGACGGGATCCTTCGGCCCGAGGTCGTCGTGCGCATGGATGCCCGTGGTCAGCGAGAGGCTTTCAGCCAGCAGTTCGGCCGTCTGCCGGGCGCGCGGTTTACCGCTGTGCCACGTTGCCGGGATGACGAGGTCCGCCGGTTTCAGGTGGTCCGCCACTTTCCGGACCGCGGCCTTGCCGTCGGGCGTCAGGTGGCGTTCGGGGTCGGCGTCCTCGGGATGGGCCTGTCCGTGGCGAACAAGATAGAGTCGCATGGCTGTCTCCCGTCGTAATATGGTGTTACCGCGTTCCGGGACGCTTACCGGACGCCTTTCAGTATAGGCGAAACGGCGTCGCGTGCCACGGGTTCTGTCGGGACCTTACGAAACGGGCGCGGGCGGGGCCTTCGAGACCCGGGGCGCAAAAAAGGAATCGGAGCCCGCGTGCTTGCCCCGATTCCGAGCGTGGAGGTTCCATGTCCGTCCTCAGGCGTGGGGTTGCAGGTCGGACACAGGTTGTGGGTTCGTTTGTTCGGTGGCCGAAATTGTTTCCATTTCCGGCTTCCGTGGGCCCGTTCGCGGGACGCCGCCGACGGGCCGTGCTCTCCGCTTATTGTGCTGATGCAAAGGGTGTGCCAGAGAGGCCTCCCCGGCACTGTTGCCGGCCGGC
>CAZGEE010000112.1:0-6142 GCA_964525035.1 uncultured Anaerolineales bacterium | reverse complement strand
GTCACCGAGCTGCCCGGAAGAATTGCGCCCCCAAGCCCAGACCGCGCCGTCTGCGCAGACCGCCAGGGAATGCTCGGTCCCCGCACTGACGCACAGGACGTTCTCTAACACGCCCACCCCGCCGGGACCAATGACCCGCACAGGTTCGTGGCGCTCATTATTCGAGCTTCCGTCACCAACTTGGCCGTACCAATTGGCACCCCATGCCCAACTGCCGAACTCGGCCTCGCTATCCTGCGCCACGGCGGCCGCTGGGCCGCCAAGCCCAACCACCAACCCCGCAAGGGTTGCCAAGGCCACCGCCTTCCAGGATTGAATTGCCGTGAACTCCCTGTCGCTTCCCCTGAACCGACCCGTCCGCCGCTCCGCGTCTCTGCGCTTCCTCATCCCTTGACCTCCCGTGGTTTCGCCCCCCCTGTGACCTGTATTTCCGGCGCGCCGCGGCTTGCCACCGCCTCGGGGCGCAGCCCAACCGCTCGCGGCATCCGTCAGGACCGCCCGCCTGATGAGCCCGGCACGTCGGCCCTATTTACCCACCCAGCGCAAGGGCCAATGATGCAAGATGGCATGGAGACATAACAAGCAAGAATACCTTGGCGCAGCAAAGCTGTCAAATCGAAGTTGGGCTTTTCCGGGAAGAAAGCCTCCTTCAGTCCGCGGAGAGTCCAGCAACTGGCGGAGCGGAAAACAGAAAAAAATGCGCGCGAGGGGGCCTCCATACATACCCGCCCGCCGCCTCAGGGGGACCATAGGGGGGTGCCGGTGCCCCGGCCTTGCTCGGCTGGGCTCGGGGCCGGGCCGGGCCGGGCGGCCGGAGGGGGAGGGGGGTTCGCCGACGCCGTGACCGCCGGCAGGGGATGGCCACCTACCTGCAAGGCCGGCCGCGGCGCCGGTCATCGGGGGGCCGAGGACGGCGACTCCCATGGTCCGGGGCTTTCCGGCCGGACGTGGGATAGCGGAGAGAACCGCTTCCTTGTCCTGACAGACACGAGAAGGGCCCTGAGAGCCACTCTGAGGCCCGCAGGTACGAGAGCCGATGTTCGGGATGGACTCCCGCTGTTGCCTCTTGCCGGTCTTGGGGTCCGGACCGGAGGCGACCCCGACACGTTAGGTTGTAGCGTTGGGTGGCAAGCGAGTGGGAAACCAGAGTCTGCGAGCGTCTAGGGCCGCCCGCGTGATGGGGCTTCACCGCTTTCGTCTGGCCTGGCGAAGGAGCTTCGCGCGAACCGCCTCGGGGAGCTTCGGCCAAAGGCGCGCGAGTTCGTTCAAAGCACCCTGCGGCGCCTCTTTCGCGCCCAACTGGGCGCCCAATGGCGTGTCCGGGTCGGCGCAAGGGTTTGATGTATCCGAACTTGCGCCGTCTTCGCAGCGGTTTTCAAGACCGCCGCCTTCGACCACTCGGCCACCCCTCCGGGTCGGCGCCCGGCTTGCGGTGAACAAGGATACTGACTTCGTTGGCGAGAAGCAAGCGCCGCGGGGCGCGACGTCGGCAGATGGTTGGCGAATTGGATGAGGTGGTCTCTTTCTCGCGCGCAGAAATGCCCTTACGATGTTTCCTGCAGGGAGTCGTGACGGCAGGACATCAGTGCGCGCTGAAACAAGGAGGCCGATCCATGGGGGAAGCATGCGGTTTGACCGAACGGAGTTGTGAGCCGTGCCGTGGCGGTGTGGAGCCGCTGACGGGCGAGGCCCTCGCGGCTATGTTGATGGAGCTCGGGGGCGATTGGGAGGTCGTGGATGAGCATCACCTGGAGAAGACGTACAAGTTCAAGGACTTCGCCGAGGCGCTGGCGTTCGTGAACCGCGTGGGGGAGGTGGCCGAGTCCGAGGGACATCATCCCACGATCTGCTTCACGTGGGGGAAGGCCACGCTGAAGCTGTACACGCACAAGATCGACGGCCTGCACGAGAACGACTTTATCCTCGCCGCCAAGGCGGACGCCTGCCGATGAGTCCCGGTGTTCCGGCTTGGGTGGAGGAAAGCCGTGCACGCCGGACGGGTTGCGCGATTCGGTGGAGGATGGCCAGCTCGCCGTCTACTCTTGGGAGAGCACGCGCGCGAGCAGAAGGGCGAGGACCTTGGCATTTCGAATGAGCGTGGCCTCCTCGACGAACTCGCCGGGCGAGTGTGGGGCTCCCTCGGCGGCGGAGCCGAGGTTCACCACCGGCGCATCGGCGAGCAGGGGGACGTGCGAGGCGTCGGACCAGCCGTTCATGACGTCCCATGAGGGCGAATCTCCCGTGACGATTCGGTAGGCCTCGGTGGTTTCTCTCACGAGGTCGCAGTCGGCGGGGGTCTCGAAGGGCGGGAGGTCCTTGATCCACGTCAGGCGCGGGGGATGTTCAGCAAGGAAGTCGTCTTTCCGCGCGGTTTCCCCCACCCGTTCCTCGATCTGTTCGCGGAGGGGCGCGGCGCCGAAGCCGGTTCCGGCCTGCTCGGAGTGTCGGGCCTCGTCAAGGAAGTAGACGAGGTTGAATTCCATCTCCCCCGCGCCCGGGACGACCGCCGGGTGGACGCCCGCGCGGAAAACGCCGAGATTCAGCAGCCCCTTGGGCCGCTCGGCCTCCCGCCGCGCCTTCCAGGTGTCCAGGGCCGCCTTCAGCTTGAGCCCCTTCTCCAACGCACTGATTCCTTCCGGGCTTGCCGCGTGTGCGGCGACGCCGGGCACATCGATATGTCCCGTGACCACGCCCGCGCAACCGCGACCGAGGAAGGCCGCGCTGCCGTCGAGGCACACCGCCACGTCCGGCCGCACTCCCGCCAGCAGCAGGGCGAGGATGCCCGCACCGCCGCCGTTGCACTCCTCGTCCACGACGCTGGCGACGGTCAGACGACCGCATAGCGGGAACCCGGCCTCCAGCAGGGCTGCCGTCGCGTGGTAGGCCACCGCGAGCCCGGATTTGTCGTCGGAGGCTCCCCGGCCGAACACTTTGCCGTGCCTGCGGATCGGCTTGAAGGGCGGCGCCGTCATCCCGCCGACATCGACGGTGTCCATGTGGGCGAAGACGAGCACGTGGGGGCCCGGTGCGCCGAACTCGAATTGGGCGACGAGGTTGGGACGGTCCGTGAAGTCGCGGTTCTGCGGGCCGATCACGCCCGATCGGCG
The DNA here is from genome assembly GCA_964525035.1 of uncultured Anaerolineales bacterium. Lineage (GTDB taxonomy): Bacteria > Planctomycetota > Phycisphaerae > FEN-1346 > JAACEH01 > CAZGEE01. The sequence goes on along the minus strand of CAZGEE010000112.1, from coordinate 3,035 downwards.
GTAGACGTCTTGGGGCACACCGGAGAACGTTACCTCGCCGCCCAGGTCGCGGAACAGCGGTTCCAGATAGAGCTGGCCGGGTTTTTCCTTGCCGGTGACGGTTCCACCCGCGTAGGGGTTTACGGTGTTTATCGCCACGAGGTCCGCGAGAGTCCGGACGATGAACTCGGCCTCTCGGTCGATGATGCGGGAGATTTGCTCGGCTGGGTTCCGCATGGAGTGCGCCTTTCCCGTGCGTCGTCCCACCGACACCTTTTGCCAGAGGGTCAAAACGGGCTCGACAGGTCGCATTATGGGGCCGAACGAGTGTTTCCGCAAGTGGCCGTGTTTCTCGTATCCGTACTGGTCAGGGAAGACGAGCCCGGTCCTTGGGGAGCGCTTCGGCGCGTTGTGCCCGTTGCGAGGGCGGCGGTGAGTTGCTAAAATGCCGCTTTATCGCCTTGCGCAGAGGAGGACCGACGAATGGGGCGGAAAGGTGATTCGAGCAGCGGGTCTCGCAGACCTATTTCCCGGAAGGAGTTGGCCTTGCAACGCAATATTTCTGTGCTTCTGATCGCCGTCTTGCTCGTGGTGGTGACCGTGGTTTCGGTGCGGGAGGACCCCTTTGCCCTGGCCGGGCAGAACCCGGAAGCGGTTCGCCGGGGGCTCGATCTGCTGACCGATGCCACACAGCTGATCGAGCAGCACTACGCCCGTGAGGTGGACGAGGAAAAGCTCTACGAGAACGCGGTCCAGGGCATGCTGCAAGGGCTCGACCGCTTTTCCTCGTTCATACCGATGGAAGAGTTGGACGAGTTCAACAAGCGCGTCAAAGGGTCCTTCGGAGGGGTCGGCATCGTCATCGGGATGGAAGCAGGCTGGCTCACCGTGATCACCCCGATCGAGGACGGTCCGTCCTACCGTGCCGGCGTGCTGGCAGGGGACCGGATCATCAAGATCAACGGGAAGTCGACCGAAGGCATTACCCTCGACGAGGCGGTCAAGAAACTGACGGGCAAGCCCGGCACCAAGGTGACGTACACGGTGATTCACGAGGCCACGCTCGATCGGGAAACCTTTACCATCACACGGGAGATTATTCACATCAAGACGGTCAAGGGCATTCGGCGAAACGAAAACGACCAATGGCAGTACCTGCTTGAAGGAGACGAGGGCGTGGCCTATATCCGGCTGACCTCGTTCACGGCCGACACGGTGGAGGACCTGCGGTCCGCGCTGAAGGACGCCAAAGAACAAGGGATGGAGAGCCTGGTGCTCGACCTGCGTTGGAACGGCGGGGGGATGCTCAGCGCGGCCGTCGGCGTGGCCGACGTCTTTCTCAACAGCGGCGTGGTGGTTTCCACGCGCGGACGCAAGGATCCGGAGGAGCGGTTCGAGGCCCACGAGGAGGACACGGTCGGCAACTTTCCGATGGTGATCCTGGTCAACGATCGCAGCGCCAGCGCGAGCGAGATCGTCGGGGGGGCGCTTCAGGACCATAGCCGGGCCATCGTGCTCGGGGAGCGGACCTTCGGCAAAGGAAGCGTGCAACGGATCTTCCCGGTGCAGAACGGGCAGGCGGCCGTGCGTCTCACCGTGGCGAAGTATTACCTGCCAAGCGGCCGGTGCATCCACCGCGAGGAGGACGCGGAGGAATGGGGCGTGGACCCGCTTATCGAGGTGAAGATGACGCCCCAGGAATACCTCGAGGTGTTCCGCGCCCGGCGTGAATCGGATGTGTTGAAGGGGAACGGCAATAATGCCGAGGAGCCGTCCGAGGAAACGGAGGATGATGTCGAGATGCACGAAGGGCTCCCGCCCGAGGAAGGCCCGGACGCCGAGAAGGGCGAGGAAGAAGGGCCCGGCGCCGGCGTGGGCCAGGAAGGAGCCGCCGAGGAGCAGAAGGGCATGCTCGTTGCGAAGGACCGGCAATTGGCTCGGGCAATTGACGTCCTTCGAATGCTGCCGGTCGTGCAGAAGTTCGAGGCCCTTCAGGCCGGGACCAGGGGCGATTAGCATCGTCGGCAAGCGGCGGGACGTCCGGCGGGGGCCAATCGCCCGGGGTGCCCCGGAGACGCTGTGGTGAAGATTCTTGGGATCGAATCCTCGTGCGACGAGACGTCTGCGGCCGTGGTGGAGGACGGTCGCCGTGTCCTGGGCTCGGTCGTGGCAAGCCAGGTGGACCTGCATCGGAAGTACGGCGGTGTGGTGCCCGAACTGGCCTCGCGGGCCCATGTCGAGTGCATGACCGCCGTGCTGAGCGAGGCCCTGGAGCAGGCCGGCTGCCAGGCGGACGAGGTCGAGGCCGTGGCGGTGGTGAACCGGCCCGGGCTGATCGGCTCGCTCCTGATGGGAGTGACCACCGCCAAGACGTTGGCGTGGCTCCTCCAGAAACCTCTCGTGCCGGTGGATCACATCCATGCGCACGTGTACTCGGTGTGCCTCGACACGGATTTCAGTCCGTGGCCGTGCGTGAGCCTGGTGGTCAGCGGGGGCCACACTTCACTGTTTTACAGCAGCGGCCCGCTTGAGCATAAACCCCTCGGCCGGACAATGGACGATGCCGCCGGGGAAGCGTTCGACAAGGTGGCAGCCATCCTGGAATTGCCATACCCGGGCGGACCCGGCATCGATCGGCTTTCGAAGAAAGGCGATCCGACGAAGGTCCATTTCAAGCGGTCCGTGGTCGGTGAGAACGGTCTGGACTTCAGCTTCAGCGGCATCAAGACCGGGGTGCTTTACCACGTGCGGGGCCACGACATGTCGCGCTCGGCCGCAAGGCTCAGCCGGGGCGAAAAGGCGGACATCGCGGCGGGTTTCCAGGAAGCGATGGTGGACATGCTCGTCGACACGACGCTCCGGGCGATGGAGGAGTCGCGTGCCGACCGAATCGTCCTGGGCGGCGGCGTGGTGGCCAACTCCCGCCTGCGGGCCGGGTTCCAGGAGGCGGCGCGGCGGGCGAACCTGGAATGTCACATGCCCCCGATGAAATACTGCACGGACAACGCGGCGATGGCGGCCGGCCTGGGGGGTCATCTGCTCGACGCGGGGCGGAC
>CAZGEE010000111.1:5224-6205 GCA_964525035.1 uncultured Anaerolineales bacterium | reverse complement strand
GGCCCCGCCGCTGATCCGCGGCGCGGCGAGCCCCGTCGCGCCGGGGGCGACTTGTTTTACGCCGAGGGCCGATGCCAGTGGGTGGCGTGGCCCGCCCTCTCCGCGGCGTCCACGGCCAGGGCGAGGGACTGGCGGCCGTTCGCCTCCGTAATCCGTCGCGGACGGGCCGGGCCGGCCAGGGCGGCGATTTGGTCGGTCATCAATTGCCGGATGCTCCAGGCGTAGAGGTCGTCCTTGGACATGCCGGCGGTCCCCTCGAGCTGGACCTTCTGCGTGACTCGGCGGCGGACGCCGCGCCCGATGAACCATTGCCCGTCACCATGGTACGTTTCGAGAACGCGGACCTGCGGGGTCAGCGGGGCGCAAAGTTCTTCCAGTTGTGCCTGCGCCGGGTCATCCACCAACGCCAGTACTCTGCACCGAAGGGGAATCCACCCCTCGACGGCCACTTGTCCTGTCTCGAAGATGAGCCGGTGTCGGGTACGGTCGAGACGCTCGGGTTGATCGAAGCCGTGATAGTGCGTCACAATGGCCGTGTTGTCGTGGACGATCGTGCACGTGACGCGGTCCTCCTGGGCTGTTCCGCCGCGGACTTCCGCGTGAGCGCTCACGACCCGGCCGGGGCCGAGCCAGTAGCGGTACAGGTCGAAGAAGTGTACGCCGTGTTCTATGAATATTCCGCCGCTGACCTGTTTGTCCCAGAACCAGTGGTCGGGCGGCAGGATCTCGTCCGTGGCACAGTTGGTCATCTCGGCGCGCAGCGGTCGGCCGAGCAGGCCCGACTCGATGACGGCTTTGACGACGTCGGTGATCGGGTTGTAGCGGATGATCAGGTTGACCGGCATGAGCGTCCCGTGGTCCTTCGCCGCTTGGAGCATCTCGTCGGCCTGCTCCAGCGTCATGGCGAGCGGTTTCTCGCAGAGGACGTGTTTTCCGGCTCGCGCCGCCCGCAGGCCCAGGGCGTAGTGGGAGCTTGGCGGG
>CAZGEE010000111.1:0-5214 GCA_964525035.1 uncultured Anaerolineales bacterium | reverse complement strand
ATGTCCACGTCGTCGCGGTCGATCAACTCGGCGGCGTTGTGGTGAACGGCCAGGTGCGGGTGACTCCGGGCGACCCGCTCGGCCGTCTCCTTCGAGGCGGTGGCGGCGGCGACCATTTGCAGGCCGTCGAGGCCCGCGAAGGCCTCCATGCAGAACCGGCCGAATCGCCCGCAGCCGATCAGTCCCAGCCTGACCTTATGTGGGGCCATCTGCGTGATTCCTCCATTCGAGTGTTCAACGGGCGTATTCTACCGCACGGAGGCCCTCCGAAGAACGATCTTTCGGCGGCGGATGGGAGCCGGGCGTCCGGCTCGCCGCCCGCGCCGGAGGGTTCCCTTTGACTTAAAGCCCCGGGTCGATTTGAGCCGATACCCAGACTGTATCGGGGCCCGCGGCACGCGGAGCGTGACGCGGTGCGCGGTGGGCCGGTTCCGTAAACGCGCTCGGTGAAAACCGATGGTCCCGCACTCTTGTCTCCCGACCGGCGAGGATCACTCGAAAAGGAGCCTTGGCCATGCGACACGGTACAATAGTTCTCGCGGTGCTAGGTTTGGTGTTAGCCGGGTGTCAGTGGGCCGGCCCGACGGCCCTGGAGGAACCCCTCCCGGCCGACGGCGGCGCGGCCCGCGTCGCGCAACCGGCGGCGGAGGACCTGGACCTGCTTGGAACCTTCGGCCGGGAGGACGCCGCCCGGTTCGAGACGCCCGCGTACACGGGACTCCAGCAGAACTCGTTCTGCGAGGTCGGCGCCGACATGGACGTCGACGCCGGCCCGGATGGCGAGCACGTGGTCTTCGCCTCGTCCCGGCATGCTCCAACGCCGGACATCTATGTCAAGAAGGTGAATGGACGGACGGTCACACGACTGACGACGGATCCCGGGCGGGACATTCAGCCCGTCTACTCGCCCGACGGGCGCTTTATCGCCTTTGCCTCGGACCGGAGCGGGAACTGGGACCTCTACGTCATGACCGCCGAGGGCCAGCGGGCCTTCCAGGTCGCCGACACCCCGATGCACGAGATTCACCCCTCGTGGTCGCCCGACGGAAGCCGACTGTCCTATTGCCAGTACAACGCCCGCAGCGCACAGTGGGAGATCTGGATCGTCGAAGTGGCCAACCCGGCGAGTAAGAAGTTCATCACCATCGGTCTCTACCCCGTGTGGTGCCCGAGTCCCTCGGTGGATCGCATCGCGTTTCAGCAGGCTCGCCGCAGAGGAACCCGGCTCTTCGGCATCTGGACGGTGGACTTGGTCGGTGACGAGGCGCGTTACCCGACGGAGATCGTACCTCCGCACGGTAATACGGCCGCCCTGGCCCCCGCGTGGAGCCCCGACGGGAGCAACCTGGTCTATACCACGGTGGACCTGGTGGAGAAGACGGACCCCGCCACCGGGGAGAAGCAGCCGCAGCGGGTCGAGCGGGGCAACGACGTGTGGGTTACCTCCCTCGACGGCTCGTGCCGGGTCCGCCTTACGGGCGACCACACGGCCGACTGGAACCCGGTCTGGGCCGCCGACGGGCGGATTTACTTCACAAGCAACCGGAGCGGCAGGGACAATATCTGGAGCCTGAAACCAACGGACACCCGGCTCATCCGGGCGACGATGATTGGCCCGAGCCGGGTGGGTAGCGCCGACGGGCCCCAGGGTGCAGCCGAACGGCCGTCCCCGGAGGCGGCCCGGAGCGGGGAGGTCGAGGCCAATCAGGCCGACGTTCCCCTGTAAGCCGGCAGAAGCGGAGGCCGGATCATGACCCACAGCCGTCATCGCCGAGCGGCCCGGACGGGGTGCGCGGTGACCCTTCTCGCAGCGTTTGTCCTCGCGCCGGGGTGCGTTCACGTCGAGCCGGGCGGGGAAGTCCTGTACAACTCGCTGGCGGGAATCGACGCGGTGGTCGTCGCGCCCGCGATGAATCTCTCCACGCGCCCGGGGCTGGACACGGTCCAGGTGACCAAGGCCTTTATTTCCGAACTGCAGCAGGTGGAAGGGATCACGGTGGTGCCTGTCGGGCGCGTGTACCAGTACCTTCAGCAGCAAGGGATGGCTACGGTGGGCAGCCCCGAGGAGGCCCGGGCGCTGGCGGGCGTTTTCGCGGCCCAGGCCACCGTCGTGCTGGCGGTCACGGAGTACGATCCGTACGACCCGCCGCGCATGGGGCTGGCCATGCAGATGTACACAACAGGCACCTCGCCATCCCCCGGCGGCGCGGACTTCGACCCCGTCGGGGCAAGCCGGTCGGCGGTTCCTTTCCCCGTGACCGACGACCAGCCTCGTCCTCGCGACATGATCAGCCGCGTCTTCAGCGGCCGCAATCGCGAGGTGGAAGAGCTGGCCAAAACCTACGCCGCCCGTCGGCTCAGCGACGACAGCCCCTACGGGTGGCGCCTGTTCCTCGTGAACCAGCGGGAATTCCAGCGTTTGTGCAGCTACGGCATCATCCGCGAGATGATGGGCCACGAGGGCCGGAAGCCGCAACCCGACCGCATAAAGATTGGACCCCGGGAGCAGAAGTGGCCGAAATAACACGCGGGGCCTCGACGTGGGACGAGGCTCATGGCTTCGCCGCAGGGAGACCCCCCGTGACCGATGTACGCCAATTGTCCCTCGTCAAGGACGGGCACCGGTACCTTTTCCGGTATCCCGAGGGCGAGGAAGAGTCCTTGATTCAGGTTCTAATGGAAATGGCCGGCCGAACCGACCTCGGGTTCGACTGGTTTGACGCCGCCGTGCTGAGCCGTCAGGTGAACGAAAAAATCCTGCGCCGGCTCGACAGCTAACGGGAGTCGGCGGGGCCCGTGTCCCGGGGGGCGGGACAGCGCCTGCGCCTCGACGTGCGCATGACCGGGCACGGAACCATGGCCAGCGAACTGATACGCAAATTTCTCCACAGCCTGCAATTTGAAAAGAACTTCAGCGAGCACACCCTGAAGTCCTACGGGGGAGACCTCGTCCACTTCGTGAATTTCCTGGCCGATCCCGAGGGAACCGGGGACGTCGAAGAGTTGGCCGACGACGAGATAAGCGATGCACTTCGGGCCGTTGACGTGATGGCGGTGCGACGCTACCTGGCGGCCCTGCGGCAGGCGGAGTACTCGCGAGCCACGGTGGCCCGGAAGCTGGCCACGCTCCGGTCGTTCTACAAGTTCCTCTGCCGGGCAGGAGAGCTGACTGAGAACCCCGTGGCCTCCGTTCGGACACCGCGGCAGCAGAAGCGGCTCCCGAAGTTTCTCGACCCTCACGAAGTCGAACGGCTGCTGGACGCGCCGAAGGGCGACGGCCTGCTGACGTTGCGCGACCGGGCCATCCTGGAGACCCTCTATTCCACCGGGATGCGCGTCAGCGAACTCTGCCGGCTCGATCTCGAGGACGTGGACTTTCTCGGTGAGGTCGTTCGCGTGAAGGGCAAAGGCAGAAAAGAACGCCTCGCCCCGATCGGATCCTACGCCGTCGAGGCCCTCCGGCATTATCTCGACGCCCGGGCCGCTCACCCGAACGCGGAAAGCTTCGAGGCCAAGCCGCTGCTTATCAACCGGCACGGCAAGCGGCTGAACCAGCGAAGCGTCCGGCGCAAACTGGCCAAGTACCTCGCCGAGGCCGGTTTGGACCCGGCGATCAGCCCGCACACCCTTCGGCACTCGTTCGCCACGCACATGCTCAACCGGGGCGCCGACCTCCGCGCGGTCCAGGAGTTGCTGGGCCACCAGTCGCTCTCCACCACGCAGATTTACACTCACGTCAGCATGAGCCGGATGAAGGAAGTCTACGAGCGAGCGCACCCGCACGCCGCTCCGGAGCCCGAGAAGGTCGGTGTGTGATCCGGTCTCTTTACTGGCCGCCGCGTCCCCCCCTGCATCCATGGCGGCTATCGGTGCGCCAGCTCTTCTCAAGTGAGGGATGCGCCGTCACGAGCGGGCGGGGGCCAGGCGGTCGCTCATCTCCAGGCAGGCGTTCTCGAGCATGAGCTTGATGTGTACGTTCCGGTCAACGTACGTCTGGTATTCGGTCAGTCGCTCCACCGCTTGCCGGACGTCACGCTCTCGCAACCGCTGAGCGATGCGCCGCAGGAAGTCCATGGCCTCGGGATTCCTGAGCCGGTCGTCCGCGGCCCCGGCCTGGATCATCAGGGCGTCGCGGAAGACGCCGGCGAGCACGGCGAGCGCCCGCTTGAGGTAGTCGCGGCGAAGGTCGTTCCGCTCGACGGTCACCTTGCTTCTCTCGGTGTTCGACTCGGCCTCCTCGGCCTTGGTCTTGGCTTCCCTTTCCGACTGCTCGGCCGCCCAGGCCTCCATGGCGTCGGCAAGCCCGAGGGCTTCCGCTCGGCCCAGCCCGGGAAGCAGCCCGATGACCTCCCGGTAGAGACGGAGAAAGTCGGACCGGGCCAGCGCCGCGGCCTGCTCCATGCTGCCGTCGGCAAAGCGGGCCAGGACGGCTGCATCCCCGGCGTTCAGGGCGTGATCGCGCTCCAGCAGTTCGGCGACGAAGCCATCCGGCAAGGGGCTGAAGCGGATCAGCCGGCCGCGGCTGCGGATGGTGGGCAGCAACCGGTCGAGGGTGGTTACGAGGAGAACCAGATACGCCCCCTCCGGGGTTTCCTCGAAGGTCTTCAAAAACGCGTTGGCGGCGGAGATGCTCATCCGTTCCGCTTCCTCGATGATCGTGACACGCCGCCGGGCCTCCATGGGGCTGCGCTGGACCGACTCGTTGATGGTCAGCGCAGGGGAGCGTTCCCGCCGGGTGACGGTCTGGATCGGGAAGGCGGCCTCGCCCGGTTGCCGGCGGAACCACGCCAAATCCGGATGCGTGTCGTGGTCGACGTGCACGCATTGCCGGCACCGGCCGCACGCCTGCGGGGCGGACCGTTTTCCCCGGCCTCGTTTGGGCCTCTCGCACAGGAGCGTCTTCGCGAGGAGCTTCGCCGTCAGAGCTTTTCCCACGCCCGGCGGCCCGCAGAAGATGAAGCCGTGCGGCACACGATCGGCCGCGAGCACGCCCTCGAGGGCGGCCACCGCCCCGGCCTGGCCTCGGACGTCAGCGAAGGACACGTTGCACCGCCTTCCATATGCGGGCCTCCACGGCATCGACCTCGCCGGAGGCATCGACGAGCACGTGGTTTTCGGGATGCCGGCGCGCCAGTTCGCGGAATCCCTCGACCACGGACTGGTGAAAGCTGAGGTCTTTCCGCTCCATCCGGTCGCGCTCTCCCTGGAGGCGGC
>CAZGEE010000110.1:5589-6213 GCA_964525035.1 uncultured Anaerolineales bacterium | reverse complement strand
CAGGAATGCCGCCTCGTCGTCGGTCTCCGCGCCGGCGAGTCCCGCCTCGATCGGCACCACGGGTTTCCGGTAGGCCGTCCGCGGGAGGATCGCGGCCAGCCGCGCCCAGTCCACCGTCCCGGCGAAGGGAAGCCGGTGCTGGTCGCCCGTGCCGTCGTTGTCGTGCAGGTGCAGGTCGATCACCCGGTCGGCCACCCCCTCGAGCCGCTCCAGCCCGTTGCCCGGCCAGTCCACCCGCGCGTTGCCGTGGCCCGCGTCGTAGCACAGCCCGAGAACGTCCGGCCCGGCGAGTTGCAGGAACCGCTCCAGCGTGTCGAAGTTCCCCGGCAGGGTGTTCTCCAGCGCGATGCGGACCCCCGACCGCTCCGCCACCGGGGTCAGGGCGCCCAGCGTGCGCCTCTGTCGGTCCCAGTAGGCCGCCCGCTCCGGCTCCTCCGCCGGCTCGGAGGGGATGTGACAGACCACCACGTCGCACCCCAGCCGCCCGGCCATCCGCAGGCGGTTCGCCACCAGCTCGATCCCCGCCAGCCGCTGGTACTCCACGGGCGACCCCCACCGCTGTTCCTTGCCGGTGGGGCAGTGGAGGTCGTTCAGCGCCAGGCCGGTCTCCCGGTCCACCTCCTC
>CAZGEE010000110.1:0-5579 GCA_964525035.1 uncultured Anaerolineales bacterium | reverse complement strand
CGTGCCAAATCTCCGGCTCGGTGTAGAGGTAGTCGGACCACGCGTGGTGCGCCCAGAGCACGCGGGTGAACCCCGCCTCGGCGATCCGTCGGAGGCTGGGGCGAGGATCGCCCTCGCTGGTGGCATAGTTGCTCGTCAGGGCCGGTTCCATCTCGGCACCGTCTCCTCGACCACTCGGCGAGGCGGTTCCTGAGGTCACGCGAAAGAGCCGACCCGCGAGGCGAAGGCCACGCGCCGCCGATTCGCCTGCGCGGGCGGACCCTCTTCGGCGCGCAGCGCGCGGCAGAGAGCCCCCACTCTACCGACCCGTCTCCCGTCCCGCAAGCGCGGAGAGCGGCCCACGACCGAGTGCTGGATTTTTCCGCTGCGGCCCGTTAGGATTTTACTGAACGCGTTTGCGCGGGACGGGCGCCGGATGCGCCCCTCCCCGCATTCGCCCAGTTAAGGAAACGTCATGCCGACACCGGGAACCAACAAACCGAACTTCCTCGTCATCGTCGCCGACGACATGGGATTCTCCGACGCCGGCTGTTACGGCGGGGAGATCTCGACCCCGAACCTCGATGGTCTCGCGGCCGGGGGCCTGCGGTTCACGCAGCACTATTCCACGGGGCGATGCTGGCCGTCGCGGGCGTCGCTCATGACCGGCCAGTACTACCAGCAGGTCCCCCAGGTTCCCGAGAGCGGGGTGTTGCCCGACTGGGGCCGACCCGCCCCCCACTACCTCCGCCCGCTGGGCTATCGCTCGTACCACTCGGGCAAGTGGCACGTGAACCAGTTCCCGAAGCCGTTTACCGACGGAGGTTTCGACCGGTCGTACCACGTCCGCGACTATGACCGCAACTTCGCCGTGCAGGACCATCGCCTGGACGACGAGCCGCTGCCGCCCGTCGAGCCGGGCTCGGGCTACTATTCCTCGACGGCCATCGGCCGGTACACCGTGGACTTCCTCAAGGACCACGAGCGGGACCACGCCGGGAAGCCGCTGCTGTTGTACCTGGCGTTCATCGCGCCGCACTTTCCGCTGCACGCGCCGCAGGAGGACATCGACTGCTACCGCGGCCGCTACGACGGAGGATGGGACGCGCTCCGCGAGGAGCGGATGAGCCGGCTGCGGGAGATCGGTTTGCTGGACTGCGAGCTCTCCCCGCGCCAGCGCGACACCATCCCGCCGTGGAACTTCTCGCCCGAAGCGCTCGAGGACGAGATCGGCCCCGGCGAGGTGCCGAAGGCTTACAATTGGCGCCGCCTGACCGACGAGCAGAAGACGCTCCAGGCGACGAAGATGTCCATCCACGCCGCCATGATCCACCGCATGGACCGCGAGATCGGCCGCGTGCTCGACCAACTGAAGGCCATGGGCGAGTTCGAGAACACCGTCGTCCTGTTCGTCTCGGACAACGGCGCCAGCGCCGAGCAGATCATCCGGGGCGACCGCCACGACAAGAGCGCGGCCCCCGGATCGGGCGGATCGTACCTCTGCCTCGGCCCGGGATGGTCCACCGCGTCGAACACGCCGTTCCGCTACCACAAGTCGTGGGTCCACGAGGGCGGCGTGGCCTCGCCCCTGATCGTGCACTGGCCCGTCGGCATCCGGGCGCGCGGCGAGTTCCGCGGCGCGCCGAGCCACTTCGTCGACATCCTGCCGACCCTCCTGGAACTGGCGGGCGGCTCGGCCGAGCCCTCGTGGCGCGGCGCGGACACCCCGCCGCTGGCCGGCGTGAGCCTGGCCCCCGCGCTGGCCGAGGACCGCGAGATCGACCGCGAGTGCATCTTCTTCAGCCACATCGGGCACCGGGCCCTGCGGATCGGCAAGTGGAAACTCGTCGCGGTCCATTACGGCAGGTGGGAACTTTACGACCTGGAGGCCGACCGGTCGGAGCTGCACAACCTCGCCGACCGCGAGCCCGAACGGGTCCGCCGCATGGCCGCGACGTGGCGGAAGCTCAACGCGAAGTACGAGCAACAGGCGGGCGAGAAACGGGACTGACCCCGCGGCGGGGCCCCGCCCGGCAGCCGCGCTGCTTGCGGGTTTCAACGCACGTCGCCCGGCCCTCCGCGCGAACGCTTCCGCTCGGTGACGACTGGTACTGGTTCCGCGCGTCGGACGACTGGTCCTGACCGGACTCTGTCCGCCGCCGGCTCCCGCGGCCGGGGCCCGAGCACGCTGCAGGCGAGGAGGGGTTGCCCGGGTCCCGGCGCTGCGTATAATTCGAGTGTATGCGATGGTGCCTTCAGTGAACCTCAGGACCGAAGGGAGGGCGTAGGATGTTCCAGGCTGTGAGCTCGAAGAAGTTGCGGAAACTGCTGCTCGTGCTGGCCGCCGTGGTCTTCGTCGCCGGATGCGCCGATCGGCGGGGCTCGGCCTCGGAGCGAATCGCGCCCGAGGGCGGGGCGAAGTACGTCTTCCTCTTCATCGGCGACGGCATGGGCAACGTGCACGTCAACGCCACGGAGATCTATCGCGCCGCGGTGCGAAGGCAGCGGACCGGCGCCGAAGGCCCCGGCGTGGATCACCTGGTCATGAGCCGACTGCCCGTCCACGGAACGTGCACGACCTACTCGGCGAACTACCAGACGACCGGCTCGGCCGCGTCGGGCACCGCCCTGGCCACGGGCCGGAAGACCGACAACGGGATGATCTCGGTGACCCCCGAGGGAGAGCGGCTGCCGACCGTCGCCGAACTGGCCAAGGCCCGGGGGATGAAGGTCGGCGTCATCAGCAACGTCCCGGCCAACCACGCCACCCCGGCGGTGTTCTACGCCCACCAGCAGAGCCGCGGCCAGTACCACGAGATCGCCATGCAGATCGCCGACAGTTGCGCCGACTTCCTGGCCGGCTCGGGAATCCGGGACGCCGAGGGGCCGCTGGGCGACCCCGTGGCCGAGGCCGTCGCCGCCGGGTTCCGCCACGCGACCACCCGCGAGGAGCTGGCCGAGTGCCGACCGGGCGACCGCGTGCTCTTCGTGCAGTCGATGCGGACGGCGCTCGATCGCACGGACGACCGGATCGCGTCGCTGGCCGAGCTCACGCGCCGCTGCATCGACGTGCTCGACGGGCCCGGGGGATTCTTCGTGATGGTCGAGGGCGGACGGATCGACTGGAACGCCCACGCCAACGACGCCCGCGCCGTGGTCGAGTCGGTCGAGGAACTCGACGCGGCGGTCGCCGAGGCCGTGGACTTCTACCGCGACCACCCGGCCGAGACGCTCATCGTGGTCACCGCCGACCACGAGACCGGCGGGATGAGCCTCGGGTCGGACGGCTCGCGGTCGGACCTCGGCATGGCCTGCCTGGCCCGCCAGCGGATGACCTACGGTAAGTTTGGTGCCGAGATCTTCGAGCCCTGGAAGGCCGAGCACGAGTGGACCGGCCCCGCCGACGACGTGCCCGAGCAGCTCAAGCGGCACGTCGAGGAGGTCTTCGGCCTCGTCTGGGACGACCTGAGCGAGGCCCAGGCCGAGCTCCTGGAGACGGCCTACGATCGCAGCATGGGCGGCGAAGAGGCCGGGCCGGCGCTTTACGGCAAGCGCGAGGCGTTTCCCGTGGCCGTCAGCCGCGTCCTCAGCGAGCGCGCCGGCATCTCGTGGACCACGTTCGGCCATTCGCCGGTCTCCGTGCCGGTCTACGCGGCCGGCCCCGCGGCCCACCGGTTCGACGGCGTGATGGACAACACCGACGTCGCCCGTCGCCTGGCCGAAGCCATGCGTCTGGAACTTTCGCGCAACTGACCGCCGGGGCGTCCTCCGGGTGCTGTTCGCCGCAAAGCCCGAGGTCTATCGGCGCGCGATTGAATGCTATCGCCGCCGTGGCTGGATGAAATAGAAGAGGGGCCGAGTCAAAAGAAAGGAAAGTACCTTGTCCGCGAAACCCAGTATTCCGTATGGACAACCGGTCGGTTTCAAGCTCTCGCCGACCGAGCGAGAGTTCCTGCTCAACGAGATTATTCTCCTCGACGGGGAGATCGAGGAGAAGCTCCGGGACGCGTCGCCGGAGGAGGGCGAGGTGGTGTTCACTTTGGACGATCTCGACGAGCTGGCCGGCAGCATCGCGGCCGAAGCGAACCACACCGAGGACGCCCAAGTCAGGCGAAAGCTGGAGCGCGTCTACGACCGCATCCGGCAGGTGGAGAAGAGGTTAGAGGAGGCGTAGCCCAAGGTCGCCCTACTTGGCTCGAAGCCGTTCCTCTTGTTCCACGGCCTGCGAAATAACGTCCATGATTTCAGGAGTAGCTGCTCGCCAAGCGGAGATGTTTTGCGAGCGCTCCAACTCCGGCAACCCCGGATAGTTAATTGCAGCACGTGGGTGCTTCTGCGCGTAATCGCGCAGGCAGTTTATCCAACACCCGGCATCCACCTCCTCGTCGGTCAAATTAATATCAGGGGTCACCTTAAGCCGTTTTGCGTAAAATCGATAGGCGTGAAGGAAATTCGCTCCCGATGCACTGATCGGCGCGCCCCACTTTATAATCCTGCGCCGAGTCAAGTAGGCTTCAATTGCAGCTTCGAGAATGCAGTATGTCGCAATCCCCCCGACCCAAAACAGTGGCGCCTGCCAACCGCGCAGGCCCCAAAAAAGAAACCCAATCCCCAGGTACACGAATACCGTTGGCACAGAACCCAAGACACACCCTATAGCCAACAGCCCAAAGGATCGCGCAAGCCTAACTCCGCCAAACCTTACCAGAAGGAGCCCGAGCAAGCCACCGCTGACGACCCCAAGAAAGATGCTTCCCGGACTGGCAAGCGGGCACAAGCCAAGACCGAGCCCCGTGCATACGGCCAACGCGTTTGGGACCATCTCGATCCCCTGATAGGTCGTCATCACCCTGAAAGCGTCAATCCCGGGCTCCTTCGACCAGAGTCTAGCCATCAATCCGAAGGCCCATACTGGGTCCAATTGCAACCAGGTACCCAAGTACCGGCTCTGAAAGCGCCTGAGGCTGTGAGCGCGATGTGAGCTCATTAATGATTTCCAAGTGGCATTATAGCCTTCGGCCAAGGTTTCTGATACTTTATTGTTACTTCGGGCCTTAAAAACGGCAGTCGTTATGCTAGACCTCGTATCGCAGGGACCTGATCAAGAATGATATCAAGAGTAAACTCGGCTGACAAAGAAGAAAACGGCCAACGTCGGGCTGGGACAGTGGGCACCGAGAGCTCGCGCGGTGAGCGCGCCTAAGCTCGCGGTGGCCTGATTCATCATCATCTTTTCTTGTACGCGATGGGCGGCATGCTGAATGCCGGTCGTGGCAAGCAAGTAGGCAGCGTTAACGGACCTAAGCGGGATCAGGTAAGTTATTTGCCGTCGGGGGCCATGCCCACGCTTGCGTGAGCATGCGATGAGGCGGACACCCCAAAAGACTTACGTCAGACCGCTTAGCCGGTATAGGCCGGGCACAGGGCCGCTGCGCTTGCCCGCGAACTGCCCCCTGTGTGGAACGTGGGGCTCGACTTGTTCCAATCGGCGGTTGCAAGCAACCGCCCTACATGATCTGAGCGCCACGGGCGCGAACGGCGGGTGTCAGTCCAGCCGGATGCCGCGCTGTTCCAGCCAGTCTTTCAGGTCGCCCATCTGC
>CAZGEE010000109.1:0-6356 GCA_964525035.1 uncultured Anaerolineales bacterium | reverse complement strand
GCTACTTCCGCGAAGCCTACAAGTCGTACTACGCCTACGCCGCCCCGGGTGGCCCGGAAGAAACCGCGACGACCGAAGCCGCGACGCCGAAGGGCTTGGAGCAACCCTCCGGCGGGGAAACCGAGTCCAACGAAAGCTGACCTCCCGCGGATGGGCAGAAAGGCGAGACGACCGGCGGCGCTCGAACACCCGCGCGGTCGCCTTCGCTGGGGGCGGACCGCTCGTTGTCGAAGGGAGCAGAGCCCGTGATTACCGTCGCTGTGGTGGGAGCCGGGGGATGGGGCAAGAATCTGGTGCGCAACTTCGCCTCCCTCGCCGACTGTCGGCTCAAAACAATCTGCGACCTGAGCCCTGAACTGCTGGAGAAGCACGGGGCCGGTTACCCGGGCGTCCAAACCACGCAAGAGGTCGGCGACGTCCTGGCCGACGACGAGATCGACGCCGTGGTCGTCGCCACCCCGGCGCCGACGCACTTCGACCTGGCCCGCCGTGTCCTCGACGCCGGCAAGCACGTGTACGTGGAAAAACCCCTTACCCTCTCCGTCGGGGAAGCCGAGGCCCTCGTCGAACAGGCGGACGCCGCCGGCCGGAAGCTGATGGTCGGCCACCTTCTGGAGTATCACCCTTGCGTCCTGCGCCTCAAGGAGCTGATCGATAGCGGGGAGCTGGGCGGCATCTATTACATGTATATGCACAGGCTTAACCTCGGCGTGGTCCGCAAGCAGGAAAACGCCTGGTGGTCGCTCGCGCCGCACGACGTCTCGATCGTCCTGTTCCTGTTCGGCGAGGAGCCGGTCACCGTCACCAGCCAGGGCCAGGCCTATCTCCGCCAGGGCGTCGAGGACGTGGTGTTCTGCCAGTTGAAGTTCGCCGACGGAAAGATGGCCAACATCCACGTCTCCTGGCTCGATCCGCACAAAATGCGCAAGGTGACGCTGGTGGGAACCAAGAAGATGGCCTCCTTCGACGACATGGAGGCAACCGAAAAAATCCGCGTCTACGACAAGGCCGCCAACGTGGCCCCGGGTTCGGTGGACTATACCGACGCGATTACCCTGAGGCAGGGCGACATCCACATTCCGTACGTCAAGGCGGGTGAGCCTCTCGGGGCCGAATGCCGGCATTTTCTCGACTGCATCGCCCGGGACGAAACGCCGCGCTCCGACGGCCGGGACGGGTTGCGCGTGGTCAGAGTGCTCGACGCGGCGACGCGGAGTCTTCATGCCAACGGAACCCCGATCGAAATCTCCTGACCTGTGCGATGGCCCCGTGTCCGTGCCGCCCCGTTGAGCCCCGGTTCCCCGGCAATAGAAGGAGGAACTTCGGTGTCTGAGATGTCTTATTTCGCCCATGAGACCGCTTGCATTGACGACGGCGCCCGGATCGGCGAGGGAACACGCATCTGGCATTTCACCCACGTCATGTCCGGGGCGACCATCGGGCGCGACTGCCGCCTGGGCCAGAACGTCGTCGTCGGCTCCGAGGCCCGCATCGGCGACGGGTGCAAAGTCCAGAACAACGTCAGCGTGTACGACCGCGTGGAACTGGAGGACCACGTGTTCTGCGGGCCCAGCATGGTCTTCACCAACGTCGTAAACCCCCGCGCGCACATCAGCAGGAAACACGAGTATCGGCCCACCAGGGTGTGCAAGGGCGCGACCCTCGGCGCCAACTCCGTGATCCTTTGCGGGCATACCATCGGGCGCTACGCCTTCATCGGGTCCGGCAGCGTCGTTACCCGCGACGTGCCCGACTTTGCCCTCGTCTTCGGCAACCCGGCCCGCCGGCAGGGGTGGATGTGCCAGTGTGGCGTCCGCCTCGAGTTCGACGCCGAGGGACATGCCGCGTGCGAGGCCTGTGGCTGGCGCTATGTCCTGGAGCAGGGCCTCGTCAGGGAAACCGGAACGGGCGAGGGCTCCTAGTGGCGCACTACCTGGTCACCGGCGGAGCCGGGTTCATCGGTTCGAACCTCGTGGACCGGTTGCTCGATCGGGGGCACCGGGTCCGCGTGTTGGACGATTTCTCCAGCGGGCGCCGCGAAAACCTTCGCCACGCCCGGGACCGGATCGAGTTGGTCGAAGGCTCGATCTGTGATCCCGACCTCTGTGCCCGGGCCTGCGACGGCGTGGACATTGCCTTCCACCATGCCGCTCAGGTCAGTGTGCCCGCCAGTGTCACCGCCCCCGCCGCGACCCACCGCGTGAACGTGGACGGCACGTTCAACATGCTGCGGGCCGCCCGGGAAGCCGGTGTCCGTCGCTTCGTCCACGCGGGCAGCAGCAGCGTCTACGGCGAGCGGGAGGAGCTTTCCCTCCGCGAGGATGCCCTGCCCGCGCCCGTCAGCCCGTATGGTGCCACCAAGGCCATCGGCGAGATCTATTGCCGGGCCTTCTCCGCCGCCTTCGGCCTCGAAACCGTGACCTTGCGGTACTTCAACGTCTTCGGTCCGCGGCAGGACCCGGCGAGCCCGTACGCCGCCGCCATCCCGGCCTTTCTCCGCCGGATGCTGCGCGGCGAGCGGCCGATCGTCTACGGCGACGGCGGGCAGTCGCGCGACTTCACCTACGTCGAGAACGTACTCGAGGCCAACCTGAAAGCCGCCGAGGCCCCGGAGCTGGGCGGCGAGGTCGTCAACGTCGCCTGCGGCGAGGCCGTTACCGTGAACCGGGTCATCGCCCGGATGAATGAATTGCTTGGCACGGACTTCCAGCCCCGCTATGATTCTCCCCGTCCGGGGGACGTCCGTCACAGTCGAGCCGACCTCTCCCGCGCCCGGGACGTGATTGGCTACGAGCCTCGCGTAGGCTTCGCCGAGGGGCTGGAGAAGGCGCTCGCGTGGTACAGGGAGAACCTGTAACGCGGCCCTCTGGAGGGCCGGCCGGGGGGGCGGCCGACGAAGCTTGTAAAGGGATGACCTTTTTCGCGAAAGGAAGGACTATGCAGGTACCGCTCCTGGATTTGAAGGCGCAGTATGCCACGCTGCGGGACGAGATTCGCCCGGCGATCGACGAGGTGCTCGAAAGCCAGCGATGCGTCGGCGGGCCCAAGGTGGCCGAAATCGAGCAGGCCGTGGCCGACTACAGCGACTGCGGCTTCGGCATCGGCGTCAGCAGCGGGACCGACGCGATTCTCAACGCGCTGATGAGCCTGGACGTCGGCCCGGGCGATGAGGTCATCACCAGCCCCTACACGTTCTTCTCCACGGGAGGATGCATCGCGCGCGTCGGGGCCACGCCCGTCTTCGTCGACGTCGACCCGAAGACCTACAACATCGACCCGACGCTGATCCCCGGGGCGATGACCGAGAAAACGCGGGCGATTATCCCGGTTCACCTGTTCGGCCAGGTGGCCGACATGGACCCGATCCTGGCTACGGCCTGCGAGCGCGACGTCGCCGTCATTGAGGACGCCGCCCAGAGCATCGGCGCGACCTACCGCGGCCGCAAGGCCGGCTCGATCGGCACCTGCGGCTGCTTCTCGTTCTTCCCCTCGAAGAACCTCGGCGCCGCCGGCGACGGCGGCATGCTGGTCACGGGCGACGCCGAGTTGGCCGAGCGGCTCCGGATCATGCGAAACCACGGCTCGAAGCCGAAGTACTATCACAAGTACGTGGGGGGAAACTTCCGACTCGACCCGATCCAGGCGGCCGTGCTGCTCGTGAAGCTCAAGTACCTGCCCCAGTGGCACGAAGGCCGGCGCCGCAACGCCGCCTACTACGACGGGAAGTTCGCCGAATCCGACCAGGTCGTGACTCCGCACGTCGAGGAGTGGAACGAGTCGATCTATAACCAATACGTCATCCGGGTTCCCAACCGGGACGCCGTCCGCGATCACCTCAAGGAAAAGGGCATCGGGTGCGAGATCTATTATCCCCTCCCGCTGCACCTCCAGGAATGCTTCGCGTCGCTGGGATACTCCGAGGGCGACCTTCCGCACGCGGAGAAGGCCGCAAAGGAGAGCCTCGCGCTGCCGGTGTATCCTGAGCTGACCGACGAGATGAAAGACTACGTCGTCGAGAGCGTCCTGGAGGCACTCTGAGGGAGCGGACGGTGAAACGGGCCCTGGTAACCGGCGGTGCGGGGTTCATCGGCTCGCACCTGGTCGAACGTTTGCTGGCCGAGGGCTACGCCGTCGGCGTACTCGACGACTTCTCGACCGGACGGCGCGAGAACCTCGCGGCCGTGGCGGAAAATGATCGCCTGACGGTCACCGAGGGCAGCGTCTGCGACGCCTCCTTGGTGGCCGAGACCGCCGCCGGGTGCGACGAGGTCTATCACCTGGCCGCCTCCGTGGGCGTTCGGCTGATCGTGGCCCAGCCGGTGCGGACGCTCGAGACCAACACCCGGGGCACCCGGACCGTCCTCGCCGCCGCGGCCGCCGCCGGAGCCCACTGTTTCCTCGCCTCCTCCAGCGAAGTCTACGGCAAGAGCGCCCGCGTGACATTCGACGAGGACGACGATCTGCTGATCGGATCCAGTCGCTTCCCCCGGTGGGGCTACGCGTGCAGCAAGGCGCTGGGGGAGTTCCTGGCCATGGCCTACGCACGCGAGCGGGGACTGCGCGTCGTGATCGGCCGGCTCTTTAACACCATCGGTCCGCGGCAGGTGGGGACCTATGGCATGGTGGTGCCGCGGTTCATCCGGGCCGCGCTCCGGGGCGAGCCATTGCCCGTCTACGGCACCGGCCGGCAGACGCGAACCTTTCTCGACATCCGCGACGCCGTCGAGGCCGTCTGCCGCTTCACGCAGCAAGCCGGCGCTTCTCCGCAGATCGTGAACGTCGGCGGCGACGAGGAGATCCGCATCGAGACCCTGGCCGAGCGCGTGCTGGCCGAGACGGGCGCGCCGGGCGGCATCCGGCGTGTTTCTTACGAGGAGGCCTACGGCGAGCCGATGGACGACATGACCCGCCGGGTGCCCCGTATCGAGCGAGCCCGCACGCTGCTGGGTGCCGACTGGCCGCGCCACCGTCTCCGGACGACCCTGCGCGAGATGATCGCCGCCGAACGAGAGAAGTCGAGTTAACGGCGGACCCACGGCCATACGGGCTGGGATGGTTCGCCGTGTCCTTTCGTCGCGACATGAGTTGAAACCGGTCGTCTCGTTTCCTGTACAATCCCGGTTGCCGGTACACACTCGGAGGCCATCCCTGCCGCGGGCGATCCGGTGGGGTTCGTCGCAAGAAAGCGTCCCTGCCGCATACCCTACGGACGGTGAACGCGAACGTTCGTCGCACGCACGCCGCCGGGACAGCCCAGGTCGATCCACGGCAACCCCGCCGGCAGGTCGGGGCTCAGTTCGACCGTGCCCAGGGTATTCCCCGCCACGCGGACGACCAGTTTCCCGTCGGCGGCCGCGACGGTCATATGGAACCGGCCCGTGGTCGCGACGGGGGAAGGCCACGCAGCCAGGCGGCTTGTCTCCCCGGCCACGGTCTGATAGACCGCGACCTGGTTCCGCTCTACGCGGGCCCAGCACCGGTTGTCGATGTTGCTGTGGTGCACACCCAGGCCGGCGCCGTACTCGTCCTTCTTCTCCGGGCGGGCCGACTCGCTGACGAAAAGATCGGCCGAAACGGCCTGGTTCTTCATGGACCACAAGGCCGGTTGGACCCGATCGAAGGTGTCCACGGGGCCGACAACCACCTCGGCGGGCCGTTTCCAGATGGCCGTGACTTTGTTCCACCCCCCGGTCAGGCCGTCGACCGTGGAGACAATGGACGCATCTTTCGGCATGGTGTACAGGAGGTCCGCGTCCCTTGAGGGACGGAACTTGATCGAGACATAGCGGCTGCGGACGTTCTGCGGCGGAAACGAAACGCTCAACTCGCACTCCATCCCTGCCTCCAGGGAACGCGTCGGCTCGACGGTCAACTGTCGGCCCAAGGCCTCGGCGCGGACGGGAACCGCCTGCCCGCCCTGCGTCAGTCGCACCGAATCGCGGACGGTGACCCTTTCGAATGGCAGTTTCTCGTTGTACCGCAGCCAGAAGATCGGCCTGCGCCCGGTTTTCCCGTGCGGAAGGTGCTCCACCACATGCAACGGTTCGACCAGGGTCACGCTCCGGATGTTGCTCAGGGCAACGAGCTTGTCGTCGGCGTCGAGGCCGCGGGCCTGCAGTTCGTGCCGGCCGGGCCCCAATGCTGCGCCGTCGACCAGTAGCTGTTTCTCGTCAAACGTCCCTATCTTCTGCAGCCCGGTGACCAGTTCCACGCGCCGGACGCCGGCCGCGCCGCGACGGGCACACGTTACGATGATCTTGTCGTCGGGTATGAGCGGCCCGGGCGGCAGATCAAGCGAGATCTGCGGCGCGGCCGTCTTCTCGCCGATGCCCACGTCACAGGTGCCCCAGCTCTGG
>CAZGEE010000108.1:0-6404 GCA_964525035.1 uncultured Anaerolineales bacterium | reverse complement strand
GGGTCACGGGGCGGGGGCGGCACTTCGGGCGGCGGACCGTGTGACCGAGCCGGACGAGACGGACGCTTTCCAGGTCCTCGCGGACGAACTGCTCTAGCCTTACGAGAAAGAGGTCGCGGGCAGGGGGGCGGCTGTGAAACGCATCTTCCGGTTGCTGATCCTGTTGGGAATCTTCGCGGTTGCGGGATATGCCACCTGGCACGTGAACCGGCTGTACTGGCATCCGGAGGGGTACCGGGTGGTCCGGCAAGGACGGCTATACGTGGCCCTCGATCCCCGGCCCTCGACGTTGCGGCGGCTTCATGCGCAATTTGAGGGATGTGAGTTCGTTGACCTCAGCACCGCCTCCGAAAGGGCCACCCGGGCGCCTCTTGTGCGGAAAACCGCGGAAGAGGCGGAGGCTCTGGGCGCGATGCGCCGAATTCCCGTGCCGGAGGGCAGCCTCCCCGGGCCTGGACAGGTCCGGGACTTCTTGCGCTTCTACGGGCGCGGGAGAATCAAACCGGTGGTCCTCCTGGCCGGCGGCGAGCCCACGGAATCCCCCCAGGTCCGCTGTGCCGCCATGGAGGCGGCGTTTCACTGTCACGTGTTGGGGAAACCGTTGAGCGAAGCCCTGGAGGCGGTTGGCCTGAAGGGCACCCCATTCGATGAGCCGCTTCGCGGGGTACTCGCAGAGTCTGTTCACATGCGAGGGCCCGGGACTGCGACACACCGTGCCGGCGAGGGAAAGAGCCCCGGTCGAATGTTTCCGGAAAACCACACCGGACGTCGATGACGGGCGAGGGCAACGTGGTCGCTCGGAATACGGTAACCCAGGGTGAATGCCGGTCGGCCCCCAAGTCGGGCGGAAGCCGAAAAAACGGGGATTTTCGCGACGTTTTTACCGTCGATGGTCAACATTTTGTTACGCATCCGGGCCCCCGCAGAAACGACAAAGCTTCGCCATCTTGCCACCCGGAGAGCGCGTCGTGGACTGATGCAAGGCCCTACCGGAAAGGAGGTTGCGCATGGAAGGGGCCGTTCCCCGGGGCACATCAAGATGATTCTCAGAGAAAACATTTCCCGTCAAGCCGCCCCTGTCGTAAGCCCTTGCCAAATTTGACTCTGTAAGTTTCTTGGGCTATAGTTCCAATGCCTCGTGAAGGGGGCTTGGGCAAGCGTTTCATCACATCCGATTCGCTGAGGACGTAACGGGGGTCTCAATGAACAGGGACGTGTATACCACAGGGGAGGTGGCCCGTATATGCCGAGTCGCCCCGAGAACGGTGTCCAAGTGGTTCGACACCGGCCAGCTTAAAGGGTATCGGATTCCGGGCAGCAAGGACCGTCGTATTCCCAGGGAACAGCTTTTCCGCTTCATGCGTGCTCACGGCATGCCCGTCAAAGGCCTCGAGGTCGGCACCACCCGTGTGCTCGTGGTCGACGACGAGTACAGCATGGCCGACATCCTGCGGACGAGCCTCGAACGGGAGGTCGGCTACGAGGTCAAGGTCGCCACGAACGCCTTCGAGGCGGGAATGCTGGCCGACGACTTCCGCCCTCACGTGATCCTGCTGGACGTGGAAATCACGGATCAGAACGTGCGGGCCATCCTCAGGGCACTGAAGAGTAATCCCGAGCTGGCGGCCACCAAGGTCGTCGCCATCGGCGAAAAGGAAGAGCAGCGCCAGCGCTTCCTCGGCTGTGGATTCGAGAGCTACCTGAAGAAGCCGTTCGACCTGCGAACCGTCGTCCGGGAAATCGAACAGGCCACGAACGTCGTTTCGTGAACCTGAGAAAATAGACGAGCCATTGTGTCCCAGGCCTCTCCCAATCGGATTGCGAGAGGCCTCCTTTTTGCGCTGACACCCCGCCGCCGACGCTCGGCCGACTTGCTCAGAGGACGGGAATCGCCGGCAGGGCAACACCCGGCCAGGCTGTCACGTCTCCCCTGCAAGCCGTCGAAGCGCCGCGAGGTTGACCGGGTACATGTCGCGGCCGTCCGGCCCCTTCTTCGGCGTCTCGAGGATCATGGGATGATCCCGGAAGCGGTCGTCGGTCACCAGCCGGCGGAAGCCGTCCAGCCCGATGTGCCCCTGTCCGATGTGGGCGTGCCGGTCCACGCGCGAGCCCAGCGAGTTGGCTGAATCGTTCAGATGCCAGAGCCGCACGCACCCCAGTCCCACGGTCGAGTCCACCGCCCGCATGGTCTTCTCGTACGCCACCTCGTCGCGAAAATCGTACCCGGCCGCGAACATGTGGCAGGTGTCGCAGCAAATCCCCAGCCGATCACTTCGGACCACCCGTTCCAGCATTTCCGCCAAGTGCTCCAGGCGATACCCGACCCCGGTACCCTGCCCTGCGGTGGTTTCCAGGAGGATCTTCACTGCGCTTTGGCTCGTCGCCTCCAGGACCTCGTCCAGGGCCTCCACGGCTCGCCGAAGGCCTGCTTCCTCCCCGTCGCCCATGTGACTGCCGGGGTGAAGAACAACCCAGGGGACCCCGAGCCGATCGGCGCGGCAAATCTCGTCCTTAAGCGCCTCGATGGACCGCCTGCGGACATCGCGGCGGACGCGCGACTGGCCGCCGGCTCCGCCCGTGGCGCGCCGCCCCGGCGGACCGGCAAGGTTGATCAGGTAAGACGCGTGCGAGACGATCGGATCGAGCAAGGAAGAAGCCGAAGGATTCGGCCGGCTTTGGGCATCTTCCTCCTCCGCTCCGCCTTCGCGCTCCTTTGCCTCCGGAGACAGGGGTTCTCGCGCGGCCCGCCGGAAAGCAGCAGCCTCGGCATCGGTGGGTTGGCGGCGGGCCCGCCACTGTCGGTTCGGCCGCAAGAAAAGTTGAACGCAGTCGCACCCCAGCTCGCGGGCACGCTCGAGCGCCGCCCGGGGCCCCGAAACCACCGCAGACGTCCGCCCTCGGCCAGGGCGCTGCCACGCCGGCGGCCGAAAAGGCGCGACCGACAAGTGCGCCCCGAACCGTGGCATCGTCGTAGAGTCTCCAATCAAGAGTTACCCGTGAACGGGAAAAGGGGTGTCCGAAGGCTTATCACGGCAGCGACGAGCCGAGCCGGGAGCGGACGGCCAGGAGATCCGAACCGGTCACGGCGCCGGAATTGTTGACGTCCAGCGGCGCGTTGGTCCCGTCGATCGGATCGCCGCCCACGGCACGAACCGCAAGCATGTCGCTCCGCTCGACAATGCCCGATCCGTCCACGTCGCCGAGAAGCACCGACAGTTGGAGATCCGGATCGCCGGTCAGCGGCTCCCCGTCGCTGTCGGCCACTTGCCCGGCCACGGTCACCGTGTAGACGTCTCCGTCCGGAACCGGCCCGCTCAGGACCACGGTCAACTGTTTCCCGGACGGGTCGAGGCCGAGGCTTTCAATGAGGGAAGACTGGTCGCCAACCGCTCCCCCGACCAGGGTCACCGCTCCCGGTCCCACGGTCGCGGGATCCACCTCCGTATTGAACGTGATCCGCAACCGCTGAAGTCCGCTCCTACGCGGCTCACAGCCGCCGTCGGGGATTTCCGTGGCCAGAGAACCCGCCGGCCCGTGGTCGGCCAGCACTTCCCAGCGGATCACCTTCAACGGCAACGGCGGGGCGTGCACGAGCGTTACCCCCCGAATGCCCCATGGCTGGCCGGAGGCCATTTCCTCGAAATCGTACCAGTGGACGGAATCGTCCCACGTGTTGTGACAACCGTACCGCTGCTCCGAAGTGTCGTACGCCACGCCCACCACGAAGTGATCGGTCATCCCGTTGGCGTCCGTGTCGACCAGCAGCCCCACGGGACGCCCCGCGTCGATCTCGCCCATGTAATCGTTCCAGTCGAACGTCCCCCAGTACTCGTTCCAGACCGTGAACCCGCTGTACCCCCTCGCCGCACAATATTCCTCGATGCCGTTATCCAGTCGCGAGAAATAGCTCCAGCCGTAGTACAACCCGTCGCTGCTCCAGGAGGTGTGGACCCAGTCGGCGACGCAGTTGTGCGGGTCGTGTGCCCCGCCGAGCGTGGATTTGTCATCCCGGATTCCCGTGTCCTCGTCATCCTTCGGCAGGGAATAGTCCGTGTAATGCTCCCCGCTGGCGATCATCTGGTCCACTTCGGTCGTCTGACTGTCGGCCTCCCCGGGCACCAGGTCGGTGAATCCCCGGACGTCCCAGTACCCGATAATCATCCCGGCGGCCGTGGGTCCACATCCGTGGCGCCACCGATACGCCGGCACGTCCGGCACGGAGACGATTCCCTTCGTCCCCGCGTCCTTGCGGGGATACCCTCCCCAGCTCTTCTCCTTCCCCGGCAGCGGACCGCAGGCGGGCGTCTTCAGGACGACCTGGTAATGGGCGTCCGTCGGCAGATGCGCGGGCTCCGCGGCTCTTCCGCCCTCCGGCCCATTTTGCCCCGAAACACCGTCCGCGCCAGCGCTGCCGGCAAGTCCCGGCAGTACCTGGAGGGCGATGACCATCATGCGCAAGCTGGATCGGATCTGCACAGTCCTCTGTCAAGAACCTACGAAGCCAAGAAAGAGCCTGAGAGATATTAACTCCGACTCACGGCAGCGACGAGCCGAGCCGGGAGCGGACCGCCCGAAGGTCCGTCGCCGACACGCGACCGTTCCGGTCCACGTCGTACCGGGCCGTCTCCGGGCCGAGGGGCTCGTCCGCCACGCCCCGCACGGCCAGCACGTCGGCGGCCGTCACCACGCCGGAGCCGTTCACGTCACCGGCCAGCACGGTCACCGTCCGGACCGCGCCGCCGGTCAGGGAGCGGCCGGAGGTGTCCTTGAGCTGGTCGGTCAACGTCACCGTGTAGGTGTCGGCATCGGGCAAGGGGCCGGTCAGCGTAACCGTGAGTTGAGTGTGCTCGCCGTTGAGGGATACCGATCCGATCTTGTCCGACTGGTCGCCCGAGGTCTGCCCGACGATGCCGACCACTCCGGGATCGACCGTCCCGGGATCGACCTCGCTGCTGAACGTGATTCGCAGTGCCTGCGGTCCCCCCTCACGCGGTTCGGTGTAGCCGGGCGCCATCTCCGTCGCGATCGTGCCGGCGGCACCGTGCTCGGCCAGGGCCTCCGAGCGGGTGACTGTGAACCTCCACACCAGGCCCGGCCACAGGGAATTCGGGCTATCGTAAGGCGGGGGGAACACCCACGTACCGTAACTGCTCCCGTGCAGGAGGTCTCCGGTGTGAGGGTGTACCTCCAGCCCTCCGCTGCCGAGCTGCGGAAGGTTGTTCGAGATGTTCTCCCAGGTCTGGCCCCCATCCACGCTGCGGAAAACGTACTCCAGCCCCGGGGTGTGCGTCTCGGCGTAGAGCACCTCCGGGTGGCGCGGGTCGACCGCCACGGCGCGCACGAAGTTGTTGTACTGCTGCCCGCCGGCCAGCGGCAACACGCCCAGGCTCGTCCACGTGCTGCCATCGAAGACCGCAAGGTCTCCGCCACTGTCGAGCGTGTAGACACGGTCAGGGTTTGACGGATCGACGGCGAACGTCGGCTTGGAGTCCATTCCGTTCAGCGACCATCCCACCGTCTCGTAGACCCTCCACGTCTCCCCCCGGTCGTCGGACCGGAGAATGTCGTCGCGCGGTCGGCTGACGGCGTAGATCGTGTCCGGCTGGGCAAGGCACATGTCGAAGATCGACGCGGAGTATCCGTCGAGGAACGGTATCGCCTGCCACGTCGCCCCGGCGTCGGTCGATTTCTTGTTGCCGGCGAAGCAGACGTCCGGATCGTCCGGGTGAAAGGCGATGAACAGGTGGTTCTCGCTCTCGTGGCTCACGATGCTCCAGTTCGCCCCCCCGTCGGTCGTTCGGACCAACTTCGTGTCCCAGTACATGCCCGTCGAGGCCACGATCGTCTGCGAGCCGGGAATCGGCTGGATGTCCCCGGCGTAGGTTCCCGGCCAACTGATCAGCCCCTGCTCGTACCACTCCCACGGCACCCGGTAGCGGGTGAACCAGTCGCCGCCGTTCTCGGTCACGACCATGCTCACGTCACAGCAGAACATGGCGATGCGGTCCGGGTCGGCCACGTCGAAGGCCAGTCCGTCCTGCCACCAACCCCAGGCGAATCCCGTGAACAGGGTCGAACTGTCGGTCCAGTGAAGTCCGCCGTCCTCGGTCCGCCAGCACTGTGCGTTGGAGTAGCCCACGGCGACGTTCTCGTCGCGCGGGTCGGGGACGATGCCCGACATCTCGCCGCGGAAGCCCGTTTTCCACTCGCGGCCCAGGCCGGGCGCCGGCGTCGCGGTGAACGTGTGCCACGAAGCGCCCCCGTCCGGGCTGACGACCGATTGGGAGTACACCCCCGTGAGGTAGATGCGATCCGGGAAGCCCGGGTTCAGGAACACCCGGGAGGCGTCGAAGCCGTGCAGCAGGGAGAAGTGGGCTCCACCGTCGGTCGACCGGTACAGCCCC
>CAZGEE010000107.1:0-6414 GCA_964525035.1 uncultured Anaerolineales bacterium | reverse complement strand
CAGCGTATGCACGTCGGCGGCCTCGACGATCTCACCCAGGTACATCACCGCCACGCGGTCGGACGTTTCGGCCACCACGGCCAGGTCGTGGGTGATGAGCACTACGCCCATGCTGCTTCGCTTCTGGAGTTCCTTGATCAGGTCGAGAATCTGCGCCTGGATCGTCACGTCCAGCCCCGTGGTGGGCTCGTCCGCGAAGAGCACCCGGGGGTCGCAGGCGAGGGAAATCGCGATCATGATCCGTTGCCGCATCCCGCCCGAAAACTCGAAACTGTATTGCTGATACCGCCGCCGGGCGTCCGGGATGCCGACGCGGGCGAGCAGGTCGCAGGCCCGCTCATAGCGCTGCTGCTTGTCCAGGTCCGTGTGGAGCTTCAGCACCTCGTCGATCTGGTCGCCGATGCGATGGACCGGGCTCAGGGCAGTCATCGGTTCCTGGAAGATCATCGAGATCCGCCCGCCCCGGATGCGCCGCATCTCGCGACTGTTCCGGTGATATTTCAGGAGGTTAATGGCCTCCGCCTGGTCGTTTTCCCGGAACAGGATTTCGCCCTGGGTCACCTGCCCTGGAGGTTGGATGAGCCCCATGGCGGCGAAGCTGCTCTGGCTCTTCCCGCACCCGCTCTCGCCCACGATGGCCAGGGTCTCGTTCTCGAACAGCCGATAGCTGGTGCCCCGCACGGCGTTGACGAGGCCTTCGTCGAGCTCGTACTGCACGTGAATGTTATTCATCTCGAGGATCGGATGTTCCATAATCGCTATCCCTCAAGCGGCGTACGGATCCGCGGCGTCGCGAAGTCCCTCGCCTGCCAATCGGCGCGCGGAGCGCCACCTGCACGACGTCAAGTGTACGGATCGGCGGCGTCCCGAAGCCCCTCACCCGCGAAATTGAACGCCAGCACGGCCAGGATCACCGCCCCTGCCGGGAGCATGATCCACGGCTGGTTGAGAACCACGCTGGGATTGTTCGCGTTCTTCAGCAGGACACCCCAACTGACGATCGGCTTGCGAAGCCCAAGTCCGAGGAAGCTCAGCGACGTCTCGGCCAGGATCATCATCGGCACCCGCAACGTCAGGCTCGCGATGATGTGGCTCATGAAGTTCGGAATCAGGTGCACGAAGATCACCCGCCCCTCCGAGGCCCCGGCCAGCAGCGCGGCCCGAGCGTAATCCTCCTCCCGGAGGGCCAGCAGTTTCCCGCGGACCACCCGGCACAGGCCCGGCCAGCCCATGCACGCCAGGATCAGCGTCATGAAGAAGTAGACCTGCAGGGGCGTATAGCCTTTCGGAATGGCCGCCGCGAGCGCCATCCAGATCGGGATCTTCGGAACCGTCAGAAAGATTTCCGCGGTCCGCTGGATGGCCATATCCGTCTTGCCGCCGAAGTAGCCCGAGATTCCTCCCAGAACGATTCCCAGGAAGAAGGTCAGGAACACGCCGGTGAAGCCCACCAGCAGGGAGATTCGACCCCCGTAAAGTATCCGGCTGAAGATGTCCTGTCCCAGTTTGCCCGTTCCGAGCAGGAAGCAGGTTTCCCCCTCCTTGACGCCGAAGAAATGCAGGTCGGTCTCGAACAGGCCCAGGAACTTCCACTTCCGCCCGCTGACGAACAACTTGATGGGAACCCGCCGGTCCTTGTTCACATAGTAGCGTTCCGCCAGGGTGACCGGGTTGCGCATGCGCTCGTAAGGATGTACGTAGAACCGCGGCAGGGTGTGGCCTTCCACCTTCCCGAAATGCAGAACCTGCGGCGGGGTGTTGATCCAGTCCCCGTGAAACGCTTCCGGGTCGTACGGGGCGAAGAAGTCACAGTTCAAGCACAGGATGTACAGGGCGATGACGACGAAGAGCATCCACAGCGCGATCTTGTGCTTTGCGAAGCGTCGCGCCATCAGTCTCCACTGGGACGCTTCGTAATAAGCGAGTTTCTTCTCCTCGCTCTCAGGCATTTTTTGGGGTTCTACGTCAGCCATCTCGCCTCTCGATTCTCATTTCCGGAGGCCCGTCCGCCTCGAGCGCGCGGCTATCTGCCTCCGAACCGAATCCTCGGGTCGACCATCGCCAGGAGAATATCCGAGATCAGGATCCCCACAACGGCCAGAATGCACTGGATGAACACGATGTCCGCCGCCAGGTACGTGTCCTGGGCCTGCAACGCCGTAAACAGTCGGGGGCCCAGCGTCTGAAGCTGGAGCACGATGGAAATAATCACCGAGCCCGAGATCAGCCGGGGCAGAATGAGCCCCACGTTCGAGATCAGCGGGTTGATCGCCACGCGGACCGGGTACTTCAGCACCACCAGGGCCGGGTGGACGCCGCGGGCGCGGGCGCACAGGACGTACTGCTTCCGCAGTTCGTCGATCACGTTCGCCCGGAGGATACGAATCATCCCCGCGGTGCCGGCCACCCCCAGGATGACCACCGGGATCCACAGGTGCTTCATCATGTCCACGACTTTTGCCCAACTCCACTCGACTCCGTGGAACTCGGGGCTGAACAGGCCCGTCGGGTCGAATTGCGGGTCGATCTTCCAGGCGATCATCATGAACACCAGGGCCAGAACGAACCCGGGCGTAGCCAGGGCCGCCAGACCGATGAACGTCAGCATGTAGTCCCACACGGAGTTCTGCTTGACCGCCGCCGAGATGCCGAACGGAATCGCGACGATCCACGTCAGAAGCAGCGCGGACACGCTGAGAGCGATCGAGGTGGGAATACGCTCCTTGAGAATCCTCGTGACGGGTTGCTGGTCCTCGAACGAGTCACCGAGATCGCCTTGGATAAAGTTGCCGATCCAGTACAGGTACTGCACCGGCAACGGGTCATCCAGGCGGTAGGTCCGCGTCAGGCGCTCGATCTCGGCCATGTCCGCCTGACCTTCTTCCTGCATCTGCTGGATCTTGAACTCGACATAGCTTCCGGGAGGCAACTGGATGACCATGAAGACGCCGAACGAGATGATGAGCAGCGTCGGGACGGCGATGAGGATTCGTTGGAGAACGTAGCGGCCCAGCATCCTTATTCTTCCTCCGGCACCATGTAGAAGACCTCGGGGCAACTGTTTCCCGGCTCGTGGGCGATCCAGCCGGCCAGGGCTACCTTGGGCACGTTCTTGAAGTTGTTCTTGACCAGCACGGCCTTCCCGGGCGACGTCATCACCCCCAGAATAGGCAGGTGCTCGACCGTTATCTTCGCCAGCTCGTGCCAGGCCTCGTACTTGGCCTGCTCGTTCGAAGCCCCCACCACCTTGTTCCAGAAGCGTTCCTGCTCCTTGACCCAGTCGGGCGGTTCCCAACCCCCCAGCCCGCCGCTACGAAGCCAACTCGCCCACTTGGAGTACTGACCGCACTCGGCCGGGTGCGTCGGGGCGAACCCTCCGGCCTGCAAGGGGGCGAAGTAGTTCCCGCCCTCCTTGTGGACGCCGATCTCGAGCCGACCGATCGTCGTCATCCGGCTCTTCTGTGCGCCTGCGACCAGTTTCATCTGGGCCCCAACGCCCACGGCCCGCCAATAGGTGCACGCCATCTCCACCGCGTCCAGCGGGCGATCCTCCGTCGCCATGACCTCAAGAGTCAAAGGAACCCATTCGCCCTCTTCGTTCTGGTACATCCGGATGCCGTCCGCCGTCTTCCGATCCAGACCCATCTCGTCGAGCAATTCGCGGGCGCGATCCGGCTCGTATTCCACTCCTGCGTTCCGGTGAGCCTCGCTGTAGTACGGCGACCCCTCGGGCACCGAGAACTGGGCCGGCTCCCCCATGCCCTGCCAGATCACGTCGATCATCTGCTGGCGGTTCATCGCGTGCGAAAGGGCATAGTGAAAACGCGGGTCCCCCAGGATCTTCCGCATGGCCGGGTCCCGGTGCGTGTGGTTGAACGTGAAGGTCAGTTCGCCACAATAATCGTTGGCCCACAGGCGGACCTCATAGTTGCCCTTGTCTTCGTTCTGCTTCAATAGCGTAAAGTCGGTAAACTCGATGTGCCGCATTTGCATATCGACCTTGCCGGCCATCATCTTGATCATTTGGGCACTCGGGTCCGTGATCATCGTGTGCTTGATGAGGTCAATATAGGGCAATTGCCGACCCTCCGGGTCGACCTTGTAATAGTATGGGTTCCGGATCACCTTGATCACTTGCTCGAGGGGCTCGTTAACGATCCGCCACGCCTGAAGCTTCGGCGGGTGCAGGTTGGGGTCCGCCGCGTCCGGCCCGCGGTACCCACTGGCGCGCATTCGCTTGAGCCAGCTGTCCCTCCCGTGGAGCACGGCCTCCTTGTTCAGCGCGTCTTCGCGGTTCTTCGCCACCAGGGCCTTTGCTTCGTTCGCTCCTACGTAATCATAAGCGGCCCGGAACATCATCTGGTTGAACTTATAGAGCTCCTCCTCCGTCAGCTCCTCGACGCCCTTCCCCAGCATGTGCTTGCGTTGGAGAAGGTAGTCGTAGCGTTTGACGTCGACCACCTTGAACTCCTCGCGGACCGAAATGTGCGGTTTCGCTTCAACGAGCGCCTCGAGTTCCGCCTCGAAGTTCACCGGCTCGCCGCCCGGGGTCTTCCACGCCTCCCGATCGAAGAAGTCCCGCCGGTGGAACATCCGGTTCAGCTCGGCCACGATCTCATTGCGCACCTCCTGGCCGAAGGTGCGGGCCTTCAAAGCCTCCATCACCAGGTCGCGCGTCTCGGGCGAAAGCCGCTCCCAGATGCGCTTGCCGGGCGAATCCTCCGATTGCTCGGCCTTGGCCTGGATCGACTCGAACAGCCCCACCCAGTCGCGAATGTCCACCGGGGTCAGCCGATCGGTCCCCACCGGGCTGAACTGCGCCGTGTAGTGCCGGGGCATCTCGAACAGGCCGCGGTAGAACATGAAGTGCGTGCACTTCTCCAGAAAGATGGAGTTCGGCTCGGGGAAGGTGAAACGGATAATGTGGGTGTCGTCGCCGTTCTCGTCCGGGACCGCCTCGATCTTCACCCGCGTCTTCCTCGCCCTCCTGACCGCCTGCGGGTACGCCGCCCGGAACAGCAGCATGTTCATCCGGTACAGCTCGGAATCCTCCAGCCGCAGGCTCCCGTAGTTCGGCGCGCCTGGGTCCATCGTGTGCCGCGCGACCCAGTCGTTCCGGACGCGGAGCACCTGGAGCCGCCAGAGTTCGTCGTCCGACAGCCGACTGATGCGGGATTCCAGCTCTTCCCGCTCCGTGGACAGGTCCACATCCTCCCAGGCCACGGGGCTGTAGAACTCCGGGCTTCGGAACACCTCGTTCAGCTTCCCGACGAACGAGACCCTCTCCAATTCGCCGGGGACGTGGCCGCCGGCGATCTTCCGGATCAACTGCTTCAAGTCCTCGCCGTGTGCACCCGTCGCGGCCTGCCAGAGTTGCTTGCCCGGGGAGGGCCCCGTCCCCTCGGCCTGCTCCAGGATCCGCTTCGCCAGGGCCTGCCAATCCAGAATGTCCTCCGGGTACAGCCGCGTCGAGCCGTCCTTCGGCTGCATCCACATCGGGTCGCTCGGCCAGTACTGCGACCCGATCATGGTCTCGGTCACGAACAGGATGTCCTGCACCGTGAAAGGGTGCCCGTCGGACCACTTGTGCCCCTTGCGCATATAGAAGGTGTAGACCCGATTATCGTCCTCGACGGTCCACCGGTAGGCCAGGCACGGCTGGACCCGCCCCTTCGGATCCATCCGCACGAAGCTTTCCGTACCGAGCTTGCGCGTGTAGTCCGTATGGTAAGCTCCGGCTCGGTGCCAGATGCCCGAGTCCTCCAGCGAATCGCCCCCCCACCGGTATCCGTAGTCCCCGACGCCCGGACCCTCGACCGCCCCGACCACCACGCCCGGATAGTCCGGCAACCGCTCCTCCACCGGCGGAAGCTCCTCCGGGTCCGGATAGTGGAACCGCGGAATCCCCAGTTCCTCCTGGCGATCCCGGCTCCGGAGCATCGGCGCTTCCTGGAACTCCGTGATCACGTACTCCGGCTCGTCCGTGGCGTCCGGAAAGGCCTCGTGGTAGGTCATCCGCCCCGGGAACGAGACCTTGCTCCGCGTCGGCATGCGGATGTCGCGTTCCATGACATCACGGACCGTCACCGGCTTAGTCGACTCGTCCGACGAGGTAAGGGCGTAGGTCTGTATGAGCTCGCGAATGTCCGCGAGCTCGGCAGGCTCCCCGTCCGAGGTCACCCGCCCGTCCGGGTGGATCACGAACGAGTGCGCCCAGACCTCCTGCTCCTCGGAGTGCTCGAGCGTCTGTGCCTCGCCTTCGCCGGCCTCTTCCTCCTTGGCCGCTCGAGTGAAGTCCCAGAATGCGTACAGCATTCCCAGAAATGTTGGCACTGCTGGATTGACCAGCAGCAAGCCTGTGGCGATCATGAGAAACGAAGTGAAGATTGGATGCCTGACGTAGCGGTAAGGCCC
>CAZGEE010000106.1:0-6436 GCA_964525035.1 uncultured Anaerolineales bacterium | reverse complement strand
GCGGTGCGCTGGTCGTTCCAGAGGATGGCCGGCCGAAGCACGCGCCCGCGACGGTCCAGGAAGACCGACCCGTGCATCTGTCCCGACAACCCGATGGCCGCGACGTCCCGCCGGCGCGCCGCCTGAAGACACGAGCGCGCGGTTTTTCCGACGGCGCGGATCCAGTGCTGCGGGTCCTGTTCGCTCCATGCCGGCCGCGGGGTCCGGCAGGGATACGCGGCCGTGGCCGAGGCCAGCACGCGTCCGCGCCCGTCCACGAGCAGCGTCTTGGTTCCGCTCGTTCCCACGTCGATACCGAGAAAGCACGCCATGGTGGGCCTCCGGCTTTCACTCGGGCGGGAGCATCCGATGAAAAAAGGCGGGCGGCTCCCCTGCCGATCCCGCCTCGTGCCGTGCCGACTCTCCGGTCGCCCGGATGCTCAGAACTCCTCGTCCTCTTCCGCCTCCTCCTCTTCTTCCTCGTCTTCGTCCTCGAACTCGTTGAACTCCTCGTCGTCGAAGATGTCCTCGTCTTCCTCGTCGGGTTCCGGGTGCCAGGGTTCTTCATCGTCGAAGCCTACCTCGTCGAGGTCTTCGTCGGCGCTCATGGCCGCCTCGGCGAGCACCTCTTCGGCTTCGTTCACCATTTCGGACGAGACGAGCACCGGGACACCTTCCAGGGGCGGCGTATTCGTCAGGTCCGTCTCGGACTCGCCAATCAGCGCGGTGATCTCCGCGGCCTCGAGGATCGATTTCATCATCTTGGCCTCGCGCAGGCTCGAGGCCTGGTACACGGTCGCCAGGTCCGTGGTGGATTCCCCGTCCCCGGGGAGTCCCTCCCCGGGAAGAAACTCGTCGTCCAGCTCGTCCGGCAGTCCGACTTCCGGAAGATCCTCGTCACGGTATCCGTGTCGTTTCCTTGCACTCATCGGAGACGACCTCCATCTTCGCGCGCCCGACATGCAACGGCCTTGCAGCGCGAACCTTAGCACGCCCCCCCGCGCTGTCAAGACCAAATCCGGGCCCTTCGATCGCGCTCAGGGCAGCCCCCCGCGCGGGGCCGGGTTTCCGCGCCCGCTCCCCCTTGTAACGTATAAGCCCGGACGTGGCCCGATGCAACAATCGGCCCCCGGATTCCTCCAGAACCAGGCCCTCGGCCTCCGGAATCCGCTCCAGCAGCGCCAGGGCAGCCTCCGGCTCCAGTACCAGGCAGGCGGTCGCCAGGGCGTCCGCGTCCGCCCCGCGGGAGGGGACCACCGTCGCGCTGACGGCGCCCGTGGCCGCGGGCCGGCCCGTCCGCGGGTCCAGAACGTGATTGTACGGCGTCCCGCCGATCTCGTACCCGCGGTAATAGTTCCCGCTGGTGACGACGGCCCCGGTCGAGACCGAGAGCCGGCGCAGCACGGACCGGCCCTCCGGGTCACGGGGATCCTGCACGCCGAAGGTCCACCGCCGGGCCCACCCGGGCCCGCTCCAGCAGGCGCCGTCGCCGCCGAGGTTGACCAGCACGGCCCGGACGCCCGGGACCTGCCGGGCCGCGGCCAGGGCCTCGTCCGCCGCCCAGCCCTTCGCCATCCCGCCGAGGTCGAGCTTCATCCCCGGCCGCGCGAGCCGGCACGTCCATCCCTCGCCGGCGCGCTCCAGGCGCACCGCGCCGGTGTCCAGCAGATCGAGCGCCGCTTCGAGTTCGTCCTCGCGGGGCAATTCCTCGCGGCGCTCCGCCTCGGCCCACACGGCCAAGAGGTTTCCCACCAGTGGGTTGAACACCCCGCCGGTCACGTGGGCGAGTCGCTTCGCCTCGGCGATGGCCCGGCCCGTGGTCTCGCTCACCCGGACCGCCTCGCCCCCCGCGGCGCGGTTCAGCCCCGAGAGCTCGCTCTCCGGATCGTAGCGGCTGAGCGCCGCCTCGATCTCACGCAGCCGCGCCCGCGCGGCGTCGGTGGCCGACTCGGCGCGGGCGCGCCGATCGGCATAGACGACCACCTGCCCGTCGGTGCTCATCGTGGTGAAGCGTCGTTCCGCGCGGACGGCCTGCCCGGGCCCGCCGGCGTCGCGGCAGCCGAACGGCCCCGGAATCGCGGCAAGGACGAATACGCAGAGGATGAGGAGGTCGGCGTCCCGCATGGATCTCCCGGACTTCCTTTCCGTCGAGGGGCAATGGGAAACTCGCCGCATCCGGTACTGTGCCTCCCCCGGCCGCGGGTGTCAACGCCTCGCGACGGTTTTGCTTGCCTTTTTCCGCGCGCGAGATAGCATGCCGCTCCCGAAGTCCTCGGTGTGCCGGGGGAGCCCCCCGAGCCCGACCCCGCGAAAGGACGTTCCCGCTGATGAGCGACCGCGGCCCACGATTCCGAACCTCCGTCGCCGTGGTGATCGTGCTCGCCTGGGCCGCCCTCGCGGCGGCCATGGCCGTGTGGGTCGAGCGACCCGACGAGGCCGGGGTGGACGGCCGGGCCCTTTACCTGCCGAAGGAGTTCGAGAGCCAGGCCGCCCAGCTCGCCCTGCGCGACGCCTTCCCGGAGAGCTACCGTTCGTCCACGGCCGTCGTGGTGGTGCACCGTCCGGGCGGGCTGACGCGGGAGGACCTCGGCGTGCGGCTGCGCCGACTGGTCGGGTGGTTCCAGGCTCCGCCGGACGACGCGGCCCCGCCCCGGGTGCGGCAGGACCTCGCGGAGGCGCCGCTGGTGAGCCCCCTGACCGATCCGCACCTGGCCTCGCGGCTCCGGAGCAGCAGCGGCGAGACGGCCCTGGTCCTGGTGGGCATGCCCGACATCTTCAATGCCCAGCGCACGCAGGAGGTGGTGCGCCTGATCCATCGCCTCGCGGACCGGCTCGACCGCGACGGGCTCGGCGTGGAGGTGACCGGCAGCGCGGGGTTCTACGAGAACTACGACGCCGCGAGCGAGGAGAGCCTGCACCGGTCCACGCTGGTCACGGTGCTGCTGGTGGTGGCGGTGCTGCTGCTCGTTTACCGCAGCCCGGTGGCGATGCTCGTGCCGCTCGTTACGATTGCCGTGGCCGTCCACGTGGCGACGCGCCTGCTGCTGGTGCTTCAGCCCTGGGGTTTCGTGGCGGGGCCGGTGATCGAGGTGTTCATCGTGGTGCTGCTCTTCGGATCGGGCACGGACTATTGCCTGTTCGTGTTCGCGCGGCACAAGGAGGAGTTGCTTTCCGGGGAGGAAGCCGGCGGTCGCGCGGCGCTCGAGTCGGCCATGGGGCGGGCCTGGCGCGGCACGGCCGGGGCGCTACTTGCC
This sequence comes from uncultured Anaerolineales bacterium, assembly GCA_964525035.1. Classification (GTDB taxonomy): domain Bacteria; phylum Planctomycetota; class Phycisphaerae; order FEN-1346; family JAACEH01; genus CAZGEE01. The sequence goes on along the minus strand of CAZGEE010000106.1, from coordinate 3,203 downwards.
GCCGCGCTGACGACCATGACCGGCCTGTCGCTGATTTCCCTGGCCGTGTTCCGGGCGTTCCAGAAGGCGGGTCCGAGCGCGGCGGTGGGGGTGGACTACAACATCTACGTCTGCGCGCGCATCCGCGAAGAGCGGCGCCGATTGCCGCTGGGTCAGGCCGTCCGGACGGCGCTCGCGCGCACGGGCGGGATCGTCTCGGCGTGCGGGGTCATCGTGGCCGGGACCTTCGCGAGCATGATCGCGGGGACGCTGAGCCTGATGGTCCAGCTCGGGTTCGCCCTGGCGCTGGGGATCCTGGTGGACACGTTCCTGGTGCGTCCGCTGCTGGTGCCGGCGGCGGCGCTGATGCTGTCTCGCGCGGCGGAGCGCCGCGCGGCGCGGAAGGCCGCGCGCTGAGCGTTGATCGGGCGCTCCGTCGGAGAACCCGGCATGATCCTTGACGCCGCCCTCCGACGGGTGGGCTCTTGACCGGGTGTGCGGGGTGCCGTAGGATGGAGGGCTTGCATCCGGTTCGGGAGTGCTCCCGGGTCGGCTGCGCTTCCGCCGGACGGCCGGGGATCGAGAAAGGACGAGGCCATGCGGATTATCGACGTTCACATTCACATGTACAGCCGGACGACGGACGACTACGAGCGGATGCGCCTGGCGGGGATCGAGGCCGTGGTCGAGCCGGCCTTCTGGGGCGGCTGCGACAAGACCTCCGCGGACAGCCACCTGGACTACTTCAACCACATCACCACGTTCGAGCCGGCGCGGGCCGCGAAGCGCGACGTCAAGCACTACGTGGTGCTCGGCATGAACGCCAAGGAGGCCGAGAACACCGACATCGCCTTCGAGGTGATCGAGCGGATGAAGCCGATGTTCGAGCGGCCCAACGTCATCGGCGTGGGCGAGATCGGGCTGAACCTCAACACGGAGAACGAGATCGAGGTGCTCCGCCGCCAGATGGAGTTCGCCCGCGACACGAACCAGTTGGTCATCATTCACACCCCGCACGTCCCGAAGCTCGAGGGGGTCAAGATTATTCTCCAGATGATCAAGGACCTCGGAATCGACCCGAAGCAGGTGGACGTGGACCATAACACGGAGGAGACGATCGAGCTGACGCTGGAGTCGGGCTGCTGGGCGGGGATGACCATCTACCCGACCAAGCTGAGCCCCGAGCGCTCGGTGAACATGATCGAGAAGTACGGGACCGACCGCATGCTGGTCAACTCTTCGGCCGACTGGGAGCACAGCGACCCGCTGTCAGTCTGCCGGGTGGCCCGGGAGATGCGGTCGCGCGGCATGGCGGTCGAGGACGTGCAGACCATCGTGTGGGACAACCCCGAGCGGTTCGCCTCGCACAGCGAGAAGTTCCGGGTGGACTGAGCTGCGGCTGACCGGGCCGGGCGATCCGCCGGGAGAAAATGGAGTCAGGGGATGAGTCAACAGGAGCGGCACTGTCCGGGTGAGAAGTATTCGATCACCGAGGCGGTGTGCCGGGCGCGCCGCGCCCGGCACTATCCCAAGTGCAAGGGCTGCCCGTTCAACGAGGACGAGCTCGAGCCGGGCGCGCCGAAGGTGGGAGAGGGAGCGAGCGTGCCGGACGAGATCTTCAAGGCGTACGACATTCGCGGAAAGGTTCCCGAGCAGGTCAACGAGGACGTGGCCTGGCGGATCGGTTACGCCACGGCGCAGCATCTGCTCTCCCGCGACGACACGGCTCAGGTCGAGGGCGAGAATGCCAAGGCGCTCGCCGTGGGCCACGACATGCGCACTTCCAGCGAGTCAATCGCCCGGGCCTGCATCGAGGGTGTGCTGGCCACGGGGGCCGACTGTATCGACGTCGGCGAGATCGAAACCCCGGCCATCTACTACGCGGTCGGGAGCCTTCAGACGGCCGGCGGGATCATGGTCACGGCCAGCCACAACCCCGCGGAGTACAACGGGTTCAAGCTGACGGCCGCGGGCGTTCGCCCGGTCGGCGAGGCCACGGGACTGACCGAGATCAAGCAGATCGCCCAGAACGTCGAACAGGCCGGCGGACCGCCGAAGGGCACGTTGCGACGCCACGACATCTCGAGCGGCTACATCCTTCACGTGCGGCGCTTCGCCGACGAGATCGGCCCGATGCGCGTGGTCATGGACGCCTCGAACGGCATGGCGAGCAAGTGGACGCCGTCGATCCTGCGCGAGCTCGGCGTGGACGTGACCCCGCTGTACTTCGAGCGCTCCGGCCGGTTCGTCCACGAGCCCAACCCGTTGCGCGAAGAGAACGTCGCCGACCTGAAGCAGAAGGTCGTGGAATCCCAGGCCGCCCTCGGCGTCTGTTTCGACGGCGACGCCGACCGGTGCATGGTGGTGGACGAGAACGGCGAGCGCGTGGGGGGCGACATCCTGACGGCCCTGTTGGCGCGGGAGTTCCTGAAGAACGAACCGGGCGCGAGCATCATCTACGACCTGCGCAGCTCCCGCGTGGTGGCCGAGGAGGTCCGCAAGCTCGGCGGCGTGCCGCGCCGCGAACGGGTGGGCCATTCGTTCATGAAGGCCACGCTGCGGAAGCACAACGCCCCGTTCGGCGGCGAGCTGTCCGGGCACTTCTATTTCCGCGACAACTATTTCTGCGATTCCGCCGTCATCACGTTCGTGAAACTCCTCAGCGTCCTCGGCAAGGCCGACGCGCCGTTCAGCGAGGTCCTCGAACCGCTGCGCCGTTACGCGACCACGGGAGAGGTCAACTTCCGCGTCGAGGACAAGGACGCGATGATCAAGGAACTCGCGCGGAAGTTCTCCGACGGGAAAGTCGACTTCCTCGACGGCGTCACGGTGGAATACGGCTCCTGGTGGTTCAACTGCCGGAAGTCGAACACCGAACCGCTGCTCCGGCTGATCGTCGAGGCCGAAACGCAGGAAGAGCTCGACGAAAAAGTGGCCAGGCTCCACGCCATCCTGGGCGAGCCGGTGAACGAGTAGCCGAGGCGCGGGCTCGCGCGCCCGCCGGCCGCGAAGGAACGCCTGCCGATGCTCATGCCCGGTCCGGTCAACCTCTGGCAGAACGAGCCGAAGGACGCCGATCGGCTGGGCGCCTACAGTTGCCTGACCCGGTGTCTCGGCGGGCTGGTGATCCTGACCGGCCTCGTGCTCGGCGGGTGGACCGCTTACATGTACTTGAAGAACGTCTGGAAACCGGCGATGGGCACGCTCCTGCTGTGGGCCGGCGG
>CAZGEE010000105.1:0-6444 GCA_964525035.1 uncultured Anaerolineales bacterium | reverse complement strand
AACTCCCCCGCGTCTCGCCGAGCTTCCCGCACCGAGCGTTCTTCGGCCAACGTGAAGACACCTGCCGAGAAGAACAGGTCGCCCAGGTCCCGCAGCGCGGGCGAGCGTCCCCGATCCGATCGATTGTCGCCGAGGATGTCCGTTTCGGGATTCATCGTGCGGCGGTCCCGGCCGTTGGACGCGTGCACCGGGTGGCCGCCGACCTCCTTTGTGGGCACCGCGGCCCGGCTCGGCCGCGGGTGAGGCCTTACTGACCGACTTCGACGACGCTGTTGAGCTCACCGAACTCGTTGGGCGCGGTGTGCGGATTCTCCGGGTCGCTGGTCCATCGGCCGTCGACCACCAGGCGGTACTCGTGCCGACCCTCGGGCAGCGGCAGGCGGAGCCGCCACAGCTCGCGGTTGTGATGGTCGGGCACCATGCTGCCGGCGTCCGGGTTCCAGTTGTTGAAGCTGCCCGCCAACTGGACCCGCTGTGCGCCCGACGCCCGGATGCGGAAGATCACCCCGCGGTCCGTGACCTGCGCGCCGAGCACTTCCCGGGTCAGCTTGCCGGTGGCCTCGGCGGTCTCGGCGAGCCGGGTCCGGCCCTCACGCTCGTGCTCGGCCAGGGTCCCGGCGAACGTCTGGGCCATGAGCTCGTGCGCCAGGGCCTGGTAGTCGCGGTGACCGCGGCAGCCTGGGAAAAATTCCGTGATGGGGCTGCCCGAGGCGGCCGCCTCCTTCAGCTTCGCGTTGAACCGGACCGTCGTCTCGGCCAGCAGGTCCGGGCATTGCTCTTTCAGTTCGCGGTAGGCCGCGCGGTCGCTCTTCGTGCGCGGGTCGTACATCGTCGGCAGGACGACCACCTGGGCGCGGTGGCCCGTCCGTTCGGCCACGAGGTCGACCGTGTCGCGCGCCCGGTCGAGGCTCCGGAGCGAGAAGTAGCCGGTCTCGACCGGAATCAGCACCGTGTCGGCCGACCGCAGCGCGTTGATCGAGAGGATGTTCATCGACGGCCCACAGTCGATCACCGCCCAGTCGTAGACGTGGTCGACGCGCCCGAGGGCCTCGGCCAGGCGGTTCTCGCGTCCCTCGACGCCGGCGAGGCGCTGTTCCACCGCGCTGAGCATCAGCGTGGCCGGGGCCAGGTAGAGGTTTGGCAGGATCTCCCACGCGACGTCGGCCATCGACAGGCCCGGCGCGGCCTCCGAGTCGCCGGCCAGGCACTCGAACGTCGAGCACTCGATGTCTTCCTGCTTGACGTTGCAGCCCAGCGTGGCGTGGCCCTGCGGGTCGAGGTCCGCGATCAACGTCCGCTTTCCGGCCTCGGCCAGGCAGGCCGACAGGTGAATGGCCGTGGTGGTTTTCCCGCAACCGCCCTTCTGGTTGAATACGGCGACCGTTCTCATCGGTGGGCCTCCCGATCCCCCCGGATCGTTTCTGCGACGTGAGGTGAACACCGCCCGCCCGCAACCGCTGCACCCTGGCGACCGGAGATGCCGGTACTGAGACAGCCGTTTCAGTTATCGGGCGTCCGTAAGGAGCACCTTTACTTTATCGGACCGAGAAGTGGCGTTTTTCGGCATTTTTGCGTCGGGCCGTCTCGTGAGGTCCGCCCCTCGTGGTTCCCCCTGCGCCTCCGATGCTGCGGCGTTGAACAACCCCGGAAAAGATATGACCGCGGTTGCACACCGCCGGTAGCGGCTGTCCACCTATCATGCTACACTATGTGGGACCGGCGCCAAGTGAAAAGCTCGTCCCGCACAGAGTTCCCGCTGCCCCGGCCGGAAGCATTTCGTTCGGAACCCGCGCCACGGGCGGGGGTTGACCCCGAAGGGGAATGCAGGGCCGGGAAACACTTCTTCGCGGAAAAGGAAAGGAGCGAGCGATCATGAGCCGCAATGTTCTGCCAATCACACTGGTGGCTGTACTGCTGGCCGCCTCCGGCGCGTGGGCAGCCGAGGCCGAGAGCTTCTCGGCCACGTTCGACTCGGACGAGGCCCTGGCCGACTGGGCCTCCACGGGCGACGTCGCCGTCGACATGGAAAAGGACCGCCAGGGTGGCGACGGCGGGGCGCTCCGGGTCGGTCCCGGCGCCAAGGCCGTCTGGAAACTGGCGGAAGGGAACCGGGCCGGCACGGTCACAATGTGGATCTACGAGGACGCTTCCGCGCCGGAGAAACCCAAGGAGCACGCCGCCGGGCCCCTGTGGGGCGTCACCCAGGAGGCCCATCCCGTGCTGGCCGTCGGGGCGGTCTACGCGCCCTACCTCTCGGGGGAGAAGACCTACGCGACCACCGACCTCGACAAGACGGCCAACGAGCGCGCGTGGCATAAGGTCCAGTACCTCGGCCTGAGGCGTGAGGCCGGCTGGCACAAGTGGACCTTCCGGATGGACCCCGAAAAGGGGCTCACCATCCTCTGCGACGGCACCGACGTCAACGCCAGCCACGACCGGTTCAACTGGGACCGGACCCGGCTCCAGGGCATCACCGGTATCGTGGTCCACGGCGGGAACAGCGCGGCGCGGCAGACGGTCTGGGTGGACGACGTCACGGCGGAACTCGGCGCCGCGATGGCCGCGCGGCCGGTGTGGCCTCCGCCCCCGCCCGAGGACATCCGCCCCTTCGTGCCCGAGAAGCCCCAGGAGGTCAATCCCTATCGCCGCTGGAAGAACGGGCCGGACACCTCGCCCGACTATTTCCCCATCGCCGTCTGGCTCCAGGCGCCCGAGCTGGCCCCGAAGTACAAGGCCGCCGGCATCAACGTCTACGTCGGCCTGTGGCAGGGCCCCACGGAGAAGCAGCTCGCCCAGCTCAAGGAAGCCGGCATGCCCGTCTTCTGCCACCAGAACGAGGTCGGCCTGACGAGCAAGAACAACGACGTCATCATCGGCTGGATGCAGCCCGACGAGCCCGACAACGCCCAGTCGGCCGAGAAGACATGGAACAACGACGTCGAGGCGATGAACGAGGCGTGGCCAGGCATCTCGCGCCAGGACTGGGGCACCTACGGCCCGCCCATTCCGCCGAGGAAGATCGTCGCCGACTACGAGGAAATGAAAAAGAACGATCCCACCCGGCCGGTCATGCTCAATCTCGGACAGTCCGTGTCCTACGACACGTGGGGCGGACGCGGCGTCCGCAGCAACCACCCCGAGGACTATCCCGAGTACATCAAGGGGTGCGACATCGTCTCGTTCGACATCTATCCGGCCGTCAGCACCGACAGCAAGACCGCCGGCCGACTGTGGATGGTCGGCAAGGGCGTCGCCAGGCTCCGCAAGTGGAGCGAGCCCGAGCAGACGGCCTGGAACGCCCTCGAGGCCGCGAAGATCGGCAATCCCGACGCCGAGCTGACCCCTCACACCGTCCGCGCCGAGGTCTGGATGTCGATCATCTTCGGCTCCCGGGGGATCATCTACTTCGTGCACCAGTTCGAGCCCGAGTTCAACGAGCACGCGCTCCTGGACGACCCGCAACTGCTCCGGGGCGTGACCGAGATCAACCGCCAGGTGCACGACCTCGCCCGGGTGATCAACAGCCCGACCGTCGTCGACGGGGCCACTGTGAAAACCTCCGACGAGACCGTGCCGATCGAGATCATGGTCAAGCGCCACGAGGGGGCCACGTACGTCTTCGCGGTGGCCATGCGCGACGGCGAGACCACCGGGACGTTTAGCGTCAACGGCCTCGAAGGCGACGCGACGGCAACGGTCCTCGGCGAGGACCGCACGATCGATGTCTCGGGCGGCTCGTTCACCGATGCCTTCGGCGGCCATGACGTGCACCTGTACCGGTTCGAGTAGCCGGCGCGGCTGCGGCTTTCGACGGCCGGGGCGGGTGGCTGCTGGAACAGTCTGCTCGGGGGGTCGCTGAGCGGCCCCCGGACGTTCTGCCGCCCGGCCCGACGGTTGCATGCGGGCGGTGGCCAGCCTTGCCCTCCGGCGGGCGGGGAGCCCTCGGGAGGTGGAACGTGGGGACGGTGGGGATGAGGCGGCTTGTGGGGACGATCATGGTCCTGTCCGCGGCGTGCGGGGTGGCCGGCGCGGACGAACCGTGCGAGCCTGTCGAGATGACCTTCGAGGCCAAGGTGGACAAGACGGAGCAGAAGTACGTCGTCATGCTGCCGGAAGGGTTCGATCCCCGGGAGCCCCGCGACGTGCTCATCGTGCTGCACGGCCACGGCTCGGACCGCTGGCAGTACGTCCGGGAGGACCGCGGCGAGTGCCGGGGGGCGCGCGACGTGGCGGCGCGGCACGGCCTCATCTTCGCCTCGCCCGACTACCGGGCGCCCGCCTCGTGGATGGGCCCGAAGGCCGAGGCCGACACGGTGCAACTCGTCGCGACGCTCCGCCGCAAGTACAAGGTCCGCCGGGTCTTTCTGGCCGGGGCGTCGATGGGCGGGGCGTCGGCGCTCGTTTTCGCCGCGCTCCACCCCAAGCTCGTCGACGGCGTGGTCAGCCAGAACGGCACGGCCAACATGATGGAGTACGAGAACTTCCAGCCGGCCATCGCCGCAAGCTACGGGGGCGACAAGACCGAGAGGCCCGAGGAGTACCTCCGCCGCAGCCCCGAGCTCGTGCCGAAGCGCTTCACCATGCCGGTGGCCTTCTGCGTCGGCGGGAAGGACACGTCCGTGCCGCCCGACAGCGTGCGACGGCTCGCCGCCCGGCTGAAGAAACTCGGCAAAAAGGACGTGCTCCTGATCGACCGCCCCGACGGGGGGCACGCCACCGGCTACGAGGACACGGTCAAGGCGCTGGAGTTCGTCCTCCGCGCCGCCCGGGTTGGCAAGCGCAAACCCTCCGCCGCTCCCGACGCGCCTGAGCACGAGCCCGCCCCCTCTGCCGACAGTCCGAAGTCCGCCCCGGCGCGCCCCGCCGAGAGCGCGAACCCCACCCCACCGCCGCCTCAGGACAAGGCGGAGGGCAGTCAGGAGCCTGAAGACGACACGCCTCCGCCCGAGATCGACGGTCCTTAATGGGAGTCATGTAGGGCGGCTGCTTGCAGCCGCCGCGTCGGCTGGACACAGGGTGATGAACGGACTAAGATGCAGATTATGAGATCCGTGAAACCCGTTCTGCGAAAGGGCCGGCGATGAATGCCAGAACTCGCTGTCTGTTTCTGTTCGCGGTTGTGGCTGGGGTAATTTCCGTCGGCACATCGGGACGCGACAAGGCCGAGGAAATGCTCTCGCCCGGCCCGGCGGATTCCCAGGGTGAAGCCGACGTGCTCAAACGGGCTCGCGGAATAAACGCGTTCGCTTGCGACCTCTACGGGCGACTGCGGTCCGGCGAAGGCAACCTTTTCCTGTCCCCCTTCAGCATTTCCACAGTGCTCGCGATGGCTTACGGCGGCTCGGCCGGAAAGACCCGGGCCCAGATGAGGGCGGTGCTGCACGCCGAGTTGCCCGACGAACGATTGCATCGCGCCGTCCGCTCGCTCACCGAATCCGTCGTGAGCAGCGATGCCGACCAACCACATCACCTGGACGTGGCGAACGCGCTCTGGTTTCAGGACGGCTATCCGCTTCGCCGGGGTTTCATTGGGCTGATCAGACAGCAGTACGCCGCGGACCTTCACCGTGCGAATTTCATCATCGCTCCCGCGGCGGCCGCCCGGGAGATCAACCACTGGGTCGCGGACCGGACGCGCGGCCGAATTCGCCGCGCCGTGCAACCGGGAACGTTCAACAAACTCACGCGAGTGGTGCTTGTGAACGCGATTGACTTCAAGGGGGAGTGGACCAGCCGGTTCGCGGAAGAAGACACAAAGGAGAGGCCCTTTACCCTGCTGCCGTCCGATGACGCGCGCCCGCAGGCCCACACGGTCGCCGTCCCGATGATGCGGCAGAAGCACCAGTTTCCCTGCATGAGCAACGCCGAGATGCAATTGCTCGTGTTGCCTTATCGTCGCGCGGGCCTTGCCATGTTGGTCCTTCTGCCCAGGCGCGGCGAGGACGGCAAGCACACCTTGGCGATGCTCCGGAAGCTCGAGGAATCACTTACGCCGGACACCTTAAACGCCTGGGTCGATCAGATGCGATATTGTGACGTGACGGTGACGCTCCCGAAATTCACGATCACGCGCGATTACGCGCTTAATTCCGTTCTTGAATCCCTTGGCATGACGGACGCGTTCGTCTACCGAAAGGCCGACTTCTCGGGCATGGACGGGACGCGTGAACTCTTCATCCAGTCGGTCAACCACGCGGCCAGGGTCGAGGTGGACGAGGAAGGAACCACGGCCGCGGCCGCGACGACCATGAGCATGGGATGCTCAGCAGGGCCCCTGCCGATGGTCTTTCACGCAGACCATCCCTTCCTTTTCATGATCTGCCACCTGCCCACCCGAAGCATCCTCTTCATGGGCCGGGTGATGGATCCGTCCCCGGGATGATCGTATCCGCCCCCTTACGGCACGTCGGGCATCCAGACGCAGCCGGCCCCCAGGTGGTGCAC
>CAZGEE010000104.1:0-6490 GCA_964525035.1 uncultured Anaerolineales bacterium | reverse complement strand
TCGCGGCGGCGTCGACGAAGAGGGCGTTGAAGGCGGCGTCGCCGGCGGCGTCGTAGCCGAGCATCAGGCTGGTGCTTCCCTCGGGAAAGGCCGCGTCCCTGCTCCACGGGCTCCGCGTGTTGATGTATTGCAGGATATTGCGGCCCTCGTGAATGTTCGGCAACTGCGAGGGGTACCAGACCGTCAGGTGGCCGAAGACGTTGTTGTGGAGGTGCAGGCCTGAGCCGTCGCCGTCCTCCCAGAAGTAGGCGTCCACGCCCCCGATGAAGGTGTTGTTGCGCAGGACGACGTTCTCGCCGATGTCGTTCAGGACCACGGTGCGCGTGATGGCGTCGTGCACCAGGTTGTTCTCGAACAGCATGTCGGCGTACGGGGTGCCGACGGGATAGACGAAGATTCCGGCCGAGGAGCCGAAGTTGTAGACGTGGTTGCCCCGGGCGGTGTAACCGTTGGTGCGGACCGACAGGCCGGAGCCATGCGTGCGGTCGGCCACGGTGACATCCGTCAGCGGGCCGATGGTTCCGCTGCCGTCGTCGGCGCGGACCACGTGGCCGGCCTGGAATTCAATGGTGACCTTGTTCGTCGGGGTGACCTCGAGGCTGTCGGCGCGGACGACGTAGACGGTGGCCTTGGCCCCGGTGACGTCCTGCGTGATGGGCTCGTACTTGGTGAAGCTGCCGCTGACCGGCCCGTGCAGGTTCAGCCGCACGATGCGAGCCACCTGGTCGTGAATGACGTTGCCCTCGACGATCATGCCGGTCGCCCCGCCCGACTTGATGGCGCTGTCGGCGATGTGCCACAGGTGGTTGTTGCGGACGGTGACGTCGACGCCGCCGGGCGTCATGCCGGTGCCGACGTGGTGAATCTCGCAGCCCTCGATCAGGATGTCGGTCGGATCGTTGTAGCCGACGTTGATGCCGGTGGGCAGTTGCGTCTCGTCGTCGGTGGCGTCGACCTCCAGGTTCAGCAGCCGGAGGTGCCGCACGCCGTTGCGGACGTGGACGCACGGGGAGTCGTGCGGCGGCAGCGAGTGGACGTGCAGACCGTCGAGCTCCAGGAAGGCATCGCGAGCCCCGTAAACCTGGACGTACGGAAAGACCGGTCTCTCGGCCGGGTCCGCGGCCTTCAGGATCAGCCAGTCGGTGCGCGGCAGTTGCTGCTCCTCCAGGTCGGTGAACCCGTAGCCGTCGAGGGCCCCGTCGACGTAGCGGTCGTAGGTGCCGGGGGCGATCAGCACGGTGTCGCCGCTGCCGTGGTCGGGCAGGCCGTTGAGGAACGTCTGCATCTGCTCGACGGTTTGCCAGGGGTCGGCCTGCGAGCCGTCGAACGTCGGACCCTCGGCGCCGGCGTCGAGGTAATAGGTCTCGGCGCGGGAGGTGGCGGTTGGCAGGAGAGAACCGACAACGAGGATGAGAAGACCGGCGGCGCGGGCGGATGAGCGAGTCATTCCTGAAGCCTCCTTTTCGCGACAGGCCGTGTGATCGCTGTCGGCAAGTTTACGCCGCGGCCGGCGCGATGGCAACGGGGAATCGGCGGGGCAACGGCGTCGGCTGTGACCGCACCTACGTCAGCCGTCTGCTGCAACTGACCAGCCTCGCGCCGGATATTATTGATGCGATCCTTCGCGGCGACGAACCTGACGGTTTACCCCGGGCGCAGCCGAGGGGCCTGAGCCTGGAGAAGCAGCGGAAGCCTGTCCCGAGCGCAGCCGAAGGGAACCTGCCGGTGCGGTGGCATGAGCAGCGTAAGGCGTTCAACCTGTCAAATGGGTGAAGGACGGATTCTTCTCTGGGTTACTAAGGCAATGTACATACCTGCGTCCCAGGCTTGACTGCTAAATCGACTCCGCTTGTGTGTTTCCCTCGAACAAAACTATGTCACTCGCGTCGCGATAGCGCTGCGACGTGTCGCAGAGCAGCTGCAATAGCCACCAAAGAGGAAGAGACCAGAACGATGATGGCACCGGTGGGCAGGTCGGTTATCATCGAAACGAGGAACCCTCCCAGGCCGCTGGTGGCACCGATCACGATGGCCAGCAACATGGCGGGTCTGGTCCCTCGGACGAGCTGAAAGGCGGCCGCCGCGGGATTGGTGACCAGGCTGTAGATCATCAGGCCGCCCACGGTCTGGAAGTTGACGGTCATCACCGCGGCCGTCAGCACGAGAAACACGGTCCAGATACCCGTGGCCCGGATGCCCGCAGCCTGAGCGTCGGCGCGGGAGAACAGGATTGCCCGCATTTCCTTTCCGAAGACGACCACGAACAGAAGCAACGCGCCGGCCGCGGCCGCCATCAGGCCGACGTCGGACCAGCGGCAGTAGAGCAGGCTGCCCCACAGCAGGCTGCGGACGTCGTTGTCGCTGCGGCCCAGGATGCCGTAGAGGCCGAAGCCGACGAAGGCCAGGCCCATGGTGACCGAGAACAGCAGGCCCATCACGACGTTCGAGTCCATGTGGACCTTGCGCGGATCGGCGAACCCGAGGGCAAGGGCCATCAGCACCGCGCCGGCCAGGGCGGGAACGAGCAACCACGGTCCGCTGAAGCCGATGAGCGGTCCGAAGACGGCACCGGCCAAGGCGGCGTGGGCCACGCAGACTCCGAGGAACGGAATGCGCATGCCGACGATGTAGACGCTCAGCAGGCCACTGGACCCGCCGGCGACGAGCCCGCCCAGCATGACCGGAGCCCAGAAGGCGAGGTCAATCATTGATCCCCCCTCCGGGCACGACGGCCCATCGCCCCTGGTTGTGGACCACGCTCAGGCCGCCGCCGTAGAGCCGGGCGATGCGCTCGGTACGCAGGGTGTCTTGCGGCGAACCGTCTGCCGTGACCGTGCCGTCCTCGAGCACGACGACTCGGCCGCAGCTCGGCGGAATGACCTCGAGTTCGTGGCAGACCAGGACGACGGTCAGCGGCTGAGACCGGTAGATCTGGTCGACGGTCTCGACGATACGCTCCCGCCAGCCGAGGTCGAGGTTCGCCGTCGGCTCGTCCAAGAGAAGCAGTTCGGGCTCCTGAACCATGGCCCGGGCGATGAGGCACTTGCGCTGCTCGCCGCCGCTGAGTTCGCCGAAGCTGTGCTTCGCGACGGCGGCAAGGCCCAACTGGTCGATCCACTGGCCGACAACCGCCCAGTCTCCGCGCCCCAGCGGTCGCAGGAGTCCCGCAATGCCCGTCCGGCCGATGGCCACGACCTCGCGGACCGTCAGCGGGATCTCGCTGCTGGCCGGCAGGAGCTGCGGCACGTAGCCGATGCGTCGCCGCAGTGCCGCCAGACGAGCGGGGCCCAGGGCCGCAACGGACTGGCCGAGCACGCGGACGTCACCGGAGGCATGGCCTTGCATACCGAGAAGGCATCGCAGAAAGGTACTCTTGCCCGCGCCGTTGGGGCCGAGAACGGTGACCATCTCCTCGGCGGCAATGCGAAGGTCATCAAGGCACAGGATGGTCCGGCCGCCGAGGTGAACCGAGAGGCTTGCGCAGCGGATGGCCTCAGTGTTCACCGGCGACGGCCTCCAGGAGTCGGGCCACGTTATCGGCGACCAGGTCGTCGAACGAACGGTGCCGTCCGCCGAGGTCGGGGAAGTTGCCGAAGACCACGACGCGGCCGCCCAGACCATCGGCCAGGAAGTCCGCGGCCTTGCGGCCCTCGGGCTGATTGGCCACGACGGTCCGCACCCGGGCCTCCTTAGCCGCGGCCACGGCCTCGCCGAATTGCTTCGACGACTCGGTGTCGGCTCCGCGAAATGTGGCGACGACGCGAAGGCTGAGCCAGCGGCAGAAGGCCTCCTGGTGACAACTGGCCAGGACGGGCAGGCCGTCCAAAGCGGCCACCTTGCGATGACACTCATCCGTCAAGTTGGCGAGGCGCTGCTCAATGGCCGCCAGCCGTTCGCCGGCCTGGGCGCGGTCGAGATGGCCTGCCTTCACCAGGGCACCGGCCGTCTGTCGGCAGGCAGACAGGTAGCTCTCGGGTTCGCACAGCCCGCCGGGGATCGTAACCTCAGCGATGTGCAGGCCATCCTGCGTCGCACCGGTCAGCCTGGTGTCGAGCGAACTCTGAAAGTCCAACCGCAGCAGCAGGCGGCAATGCCGCAGCTCGGCGACCTGGCTGGGCCGCAGGTCGAAATGGCCCGGACACATGCCCGGTTCGGCGAGGCGAACGACCTGCGTCGCGTCGCCCAGTAGGTCCAGGACGGCGCACTCGAGCAGGGAATTGCTCGCGGCAATGGGTGTCGGACCCTGATGCGGACTGTCCCTGCACCCGGGCATTAGCGTACCGAGCATCAGGGCCGCAAGGAATAAGCGCCGAGTATCTGATCGGTTCATGACGGCCTGCCGCCCGACTTAGGGAGAGAACACGAACTCACCATTTTTCATATAACCTAAAAAGACAATGCCCTCGTCATTGTTGTTGCCAAACCACGCGCGCGTATCAAAGGGATGATGCTTAGAAAGGGCGTTCCAATAGCCGATGTCGCCCCCCGGGCCGACACTCCAGAGCACGAAGCTCACGGGGCTCTTGCCGGCACTGCTGTAGTCCTTGCCGGTCTCGTTGTCGCCTCGGGGGAAGTTGTCGGGCACCCAAAAGGAGATGTACGTCCCGACGCCGTTGTGATAGCCGCGCCCGGGTGCCAGGTATTTGTATGTCCGGCCGGGATTGAAGGGATCGATCAGATCGACGGTCTCGTCGTCGCCGCTGCTGCCGAAATACCCCTCCCCAAGCTCGGGAGGCAGCTCCGCCCAGTCGGCGGCCTTGGCCGGAGCGCCGTAGTCGCAGTAGGTCCGGGCCGGAGGAAACGTCCTGTGCCTCATGTGGTAGGTCAGCAACGCCGTCGCGATGCCCCGCATCTCAGCCTTGGCCTTGGTGACGTTGGCCAGGACCCACACCTTGCCGGCGACCGGCAGCAGCAGCGAAAGAAGCACCGAGAGGATGGCAATGGCGATGAGCAGTTCAACCAACGTAAACGCGTACGCCCGTCGCCAGCCGCCGGTGCCGCTGCGATGACCGATGTGTCTCCCCCGGTTGAGCAACTGGCTTACCCCCGCCTTCGTCGCCTGAGCAGGGCCGCGCCGCCCAGGGCGACCAGCGCCAGCGTCGCCGGCTCCGGCACGGTCGTTGAGCCCATGTCGAACCCGTCGCCGTTCTGGTTCCACAACTGCAGCCACAGCATTGCCTCATCGCCTTCGGGCAGTACGATGCGAGCCAGGTGGGCGTTGGCACTCTGGTACGTGTTGATGACCCCCAGGTCGGCGGGGCACCAGAGGTCGCCGATCCCCCGGCCGGTTCCGGCGTCCAGCGACATGTCGTTCGCCTCGTCCGCGTTGCCCGATGGCACGAGCAGCTCACTGGCCAGAAAGCCGAGGTGCGAGTCGTTGCGGTACTTGCCGCCTGCCAGGTCCAGATCCCGCCGACAGGGCGTGGCTGTCCAGACCTCGTCAACACTAGTCCAGACGTGGCACAGGTTGCCTGTGAAGTCGGCGTTGAAGGCGGCCATGCGGTCGCCGCCCGTGCCCAGAATGTAGACGTTCCAGGCGACCAGCCCGACATCCGTCGGCGCGGTCGTCAGGTCCTGCTGAACGCTTACGACGAACCCGGCCGAGGCCGGCGACGGAGCAACCCCGATCAGAACACAGACCGTCAACATGGAGAAGAAAGCTTTCATGATGCTTCATCCTTTCGTATGTGTTGTGCGTCCTTGCATTATTCAGTGGCGAACCGACGACCGGCCGCGAATCCGACGGCGCATCAGGGCTGCCAGGCCGCCGCACAGCAGAATCAGCGTGCCGGGCTCGGGAATCGCCGGATAATCAGCCAGTGCATCCGGGAAGCCCATCCCGGGCATCCCCTGTACCGGACCGTAGTTCCAGTTCGAGGCCATCAGCGCCAGGTCGGCCCCGTCGACCAGCCCCTCCCCCGTGAAGTCGCCGAACAGCCAGTCGGCGTCAGCATCGTTCCAGTTGCTGGCCATGATGGCCAGGTCGCTGCCGTTGATCGAGCCGTCCAGGTTGCAGTCGCCGGGCACCTCGATGCCGTCGGCCCGCGTCACCCAGACCTCGTACCCGTCGGTGAGCCCCGTGCCGGGAATCGGATAGCCGGCGAACTGGGGTTCCTGGTTGCCCATGCCCACGACGTTGAACCACGTGGCCGGAAGCTGGCTGCCGAAGTCCACGTTGCAGAGCTTCAGCGGCAGGGTCTCGGCCGGGTCGCCGGGGTCCACGAGCGTCATCCTCGTGTTGCTGCCCCACGCCGTGGTCCCCGCGTCCAGCGACACGCCCTCAAGGCGGATGCGCCGGTTCTGGTACCGTTCGCCGCCGGTCTGGCGGGTAGCATCGAAATCGTTCATCTCGGCCACGGTCGTCAGCTCAGGGGTCGGCAGCCCGACGCCGGGGCTGGCCAGCGAGGCCGACGAAAGGTGACCCCGCCGGAGCCGCCCCCCCCGCCACGGCCGAGGCCATTTCGCATTACAGACATAGACGGCGGTTTTC
>CAZGEE010000103.1:0-6536 GCA_964525035.1 uncultured Anaerolineales bacterium | reverse complement strand
CCGGGTGGTGCGCGTTGGGCCGGGCCCCGTTCTTGCACGCGCGGCACTTCGCGAAATCGATAGCCGCGACGGTCATGGTCTTGCCGCAGACGGTGCGCTCCGTCGGCTCGCCGACGGCCCCGAGCGGGCAGAAGTCCTCGCAGCGGTTCCCGGTCGGCCAGATCGGCTCGGCCAGGAGCGGTGTCGGCTCGACCGGCGCGTCGGTCAGGATCACCTGGACGCGCTGCCGCGGACCGAATTGCGGCGTGAGCAGCACGTCGAGATAGCCGATCTCGCCCACGCCGGCACGCACCGCGGCGTCGCCGGCGTCGAGCAGGACGTTCGGCTCCGGCGCGCCCGGGCGGACGCGGACGCCCATGGGCGGCACCTCGGGCGGGAGATTGGGCATCGGCGCGGCCTCCCAGCCGTCGTCCTCCAGGAACTCGCAGACCCGGATCGTGGTCAGGCTGGTGAAGCGGTTGTCGAGCCACTTGCAGCCGTAGTGGGCATAGTTCGTGAAGTTGGTCCCTTCCTCTACCCCGCGGAGCGCGCCGCGCGGGATGCGCCGGCCGAGCACGATCACCGAGCGCGCCTCGGGAAAGATCGTCCGCGGATGCCGCCGCTCGGACAACTCGTCGAACCGCTCGACGTTGGCCACGCCGAACACGTCGGCCCCGGCCTGGCGGGCCGCCTGCTCCAGTTCTGCAGTGTTCATGATCGGCTCCCGAATCCTTTGGTGCTGTTGGTCACCTTTCCCCCGCCCGGGACCACCCTCTCCCGGAGGGAGAGGTGTTGGGCGTCCTCTGTCACGCCTGTCCGCTCACTCCCCGGTCGCCAGTGGACACTCGATGACGCACGGCTCAGGGCCGTGTTACAGCGCGTGCGTCCTGCTGAATCGGCGGAGCGTCAATCGGGGTTTGCGGCATGCCGTTGGACGCGGTTGCGCCCTTCGTCCTTGGCCCGGAAGAGGGCATCGTCCGCCGCAACGACGAGGTCCGACCAGGATTGCTGTGCTCGTTCGTCCGCCACTCCGAAGCTCGCCGTTGTGCGGATTTCCTGTTCGTCGTGGACCGTGCGAAGCTCTTCGATCCCGATCCGGCACCGCTCGGCGAGGCTAGCGCTTCCCTCGCCTGATTCCCCCGGGACAAGCAGGGCAAACTCCTCGCCGCCGTACCTTGCGGGAACGTCCATCTCCCGGGATTCCCGCTTCAGCACGTCCGCAACCTTCTGGAGCACCCTGTCCCCGACGGCGTGACCGAACGTATCATTGACATGTTTGAAGTGGTCGATGTCGGCCATGATGAAAGATAGGGAATCACCGTGACGCCTCGTCCTGGCCCATTCCTGGGCCAGTCGGTTCTCGAGGCTTCTGCGATTCGCCAGTCCTGTGAGCGGGTCGAGCTGAGCCTGTTCCATGAGCAGGTCCTGGAGGCGCTTGGTACGCAGTGCCGCCCGGACCCGGGCCCTCAACTCGAACGCGTCGAAAGGCTTCGTGACGTAATCCACCGCACCGAGATCCAGTCCCTTTACCTTTTCCCTGGGCCCGCCGGACCCGGACAGAAACACCACGGGGATCGCCGCAAGCTCCGAGTCGTCTTTCAGGGCCCGGCACACCTCGAATCCGGACGTTTCGGGCATCTTGACGTCGAGAAGGATCAGGTCGGGGTTTTCCGTGCGAGCCAGTTCGAGCCCTTCCCTGCCGTCGCCGGCGCAGACGATGTCCAGTCCCTCCGGTGCCAGGCGCCGTTTCGCGAGCCTCAAAGCATCTTCGCTGTCGTCAACGATCAGAACCTTCATGGTTTGTCGCCTCCACAGACTTTCCGCCCGACCAGCCCGCACGCACGGCGTCGGCCATCGCGCTCACCCGGGCGAGGGCGAGCCCCGCGCCCTCGGCGTCGGCGCGCTCCGCCGCCTTCTCGAGTTCCCTGGCGGCCTCCGTCAGGGCGGGGTACCCGTAGCCTCCTGCCGCACCCTTGAGCTGGTGCGCGCGGGAGGCCGCCGTATCCCACGAGGACACGCTCAGGGCCTGGCGCATCGCCCGCACCGAGTTCGCCAGGCCCGCCACGAATTCGTCGATGATGTCGACCATGTCCGGATCGGCGGCGAACTCCGAGTATATCGTTTCCGGCACATCGTCCTCCGCGGTTCCGGGCTCCGGCCTTTCTTCTTCCCGCGAGGTCGGTGCGGCATGCTTGCGCCTCGATTGGGGGAGGTTCCGTTCGATGGCCCGGCGAAGCTCCTGCGGCCGAATCGGCTTCGCGACATAGTCGTCCATCCCGCTGGCAAGGCATTGTTCCCTGTCCCCCTTCATCGCGTTGGCGGTCATGGCGATGATGCGGATTTCGGGGGTCCGGACGCCGCTTTCCGGGTCGCGGATCGCACGCGTCGTCTGGTAGCCGTCCAACTCCGGCATCTGGCAATCCATCAGCACGATGTCGTAGTCCGTCTGTCGCAACGCTTCGAGGACCGCCGTCCCGTCGGCGACAGCGTCGGCGTGCAGGCCGAGCTTCTTCTCAAGGACCCGCAAAGCGACCTTCTGGTTCGTGGGGTTGTCCTCGGCCAGCAGGATCCGCAAGTCCCTCGGCAGCGCGTCGGCGGACTCCGTCTCCGGTTGCGTCGCCTCGTCGGCCTCGCGCGGAGGTTCCTCGCAACCCAGGACCGTTCGCAGGCAATCCATCAACCGGGACTGGCGGATCGGCTTCAGAAGGCAACAGGCGAAACCGACCTCCTTCAGCCGAGCGACGTCTCCGCGCTGCGTAGCCGAGGTCAGCATCAGCAAATGGGTGCCCCGCAGCTCGGGGGAAGACTTGATGCGACGACCCAGTTCCTCTCCACTCACCCCGGGCATCCGATGATCCAAAATAGCGACGTCGAACGGCCCCCCCCGTCTCCGGGCCCGGTCCAGCCGCTCTAAAGCCCCTTCGGCGGAGGGAGCTTCTTCGACCTTGCACTGCCAGGCCTCGAGGTACTTGCGCGCGATCAGGCGGTTGGTCTCGTTGTCGTCCACCACCAGAACGCGTGCGTCTGCAACGTCGGAGACGGAGCGCGCCGCCTTATCCCGTTTGGCCGGTTGCCCCAGCGCGACGGTGAACCAGAACGTTGATCCCTCGCCCTCGGCGCTGTCCACACCGATTTGACCGTCCATCAGCTCGACGAGTTGCTTGGAAATGGCGAGACCCAGACCGGTGCCGCCGTATTTCCTCGCCGCCGAGCCGTCCACCTGGGAGAAGGACTGGAACAACCGGCCGAGCCGATCCGCGGGGATTCCAATCCCGGTGTCTCGAACCGTGAACCGGACCGTGACACGGTGGTCGCCCTGCGACTGCAGTTCCGCCCGGACGTCCACCTCGCCGGACTCGGTGAATTTCACGGCGTTGTTGACAAGGTTGATCAGGATTTGCCGCAATCGCCCGGGATCGCCACGCACCGGCGAAGGGATGTCCGGAGAAACGAAACAGTGGAATTCCAGGCCTCTCCTCTCGGCCTTGATCGCCAACATGTCGGCGACCTCCTCCACGGTGCCCGGCAGGTCGAAATCGAGGCTCTCGATTTCCAGCCGACCGGCTTCGATTTTCGAGAAGTCAAGGATGTCGTTGATCAGGGCCAGGAGCTGATCGCCGCACGTTCGCACCATGTCGACGTACTGGCGCTGCTCCTCGGACAGGCTGCTGTCCTGCAGCAGGTCGGTTGTTCCGATGATGCCGTTCATGGGCGTGCGGATCTCGTGGCTCATGTTGGCCAGGAACTCGCTTTTGGCGCGGACGGCCGCCTCCGCCTGTCGCCGGGCCTGCACCAGTTCGGTAACATCCAACACGTTCAGCAGCACGCCGTCGTATCGGCCGTCCCGATAAATGGGCTGCGTCCGCAACACCACGTCCGCTGCCCCCAGGGAGCGCTGGAGCACGAAGGGCTTGGAATCGGCGTTCTCCCGGAAGCCGCGGATCAGGTTCCGGATGCGATCCAACACATCGCCCTGGTGGCACTGCTCGATGCGCTTGCCGAGGATTTCCTCCCGGCTCTTGTGGACAAAGCGGCAGAAGAAATCGTTCACCTCCACGACGACGTTGTCGGCGTTGGCGAAGACCACTCCCTCCTCCATGCCGGAGATCATCGCCGAAAGCTTGGCCGCCTCGCGCTGGGCCTCCTCCTTGGTGCGGTGAATCTTTTCCTCCGCCCGCTTCCTTTCCGTGATGTCCGTCACCACGGCCGCCAGTTGGTACGGTTTCCCGTTCTGGTCGCGGATGAGGAAGAAACTCTGGGTGGTTGGGACAAGCGTCCCGTCCGGCCTTCGGACGACCAGTTCCCCGGCCCACTTGCCTTCGTTCCGCACGGCCGGAAGCACTTCCCCAGTCATTTGCTCCTGCACGGGCTCCGGGTAGTAGGGCAGGAAAGGGCGCCCTTCCGGACGATGGGACTCGTCCGTTCGGAGAAGTCCGCAGAGAGCCGGATTCGCGTAGGTGAGCGTCCCGTCGAGCGTTGCCATTCCCATGCCTTGTTCCGCGGCCTCGGTGAAGCGGCGGAACATGGACAGTTGTTCCTGCACCCGCTTTTGCTCGGTGATGTCCAGAATAAACCCGTCGAGAAACGCGACCTCGCCGCGGTCGTCGAGGATACCCCGCCCCTTCTCGTACACCCAGCGAACGGAGCCGTCCCGGTGGCAGACGCGGTATTCGATCTCCCAAGGCTCGCCGGCGTCCACGGCTTCCCGGATGCTCCGGTTCACGTCGGCGGTATCCTCGCGGTGAATCACGCTTTCATAGGTGCGCACCGCGTTGTGGATGAAGTCGGCGGCCGGATACCCGGTCACCGCCTCCACCCCGTCACTCATGAACACCATGGTCCAGTCCGCGTCCAGGGCGCACCGGTAGGTAATACCGGGAATGTTGTTCACCAGGGACTGGAAACGCCGTTGGCTGGCGCGGAGCGCGGTCTCCGCGCGTTTGCGCTCGCTGATGTCGACAAAACAGTCCACCAGATATTTTTTTCCGCCCATAACAACGGGCATAACCGTCTTGAGACACGGCACTTCCGTCCGGTCAGCCCTGAGGAATACGTCTTCGGTGTTCTCCACCGTCTGTCCGAGCTCCGCGACGGGGCACTCGTCGACGCCAGCGGGGCAGACGAACCCGGGACACGTGCGGCCGACGATGGCCTGTGCGGGCAAGCTGATCATGCGCTCCGCCGCCCGGTTGGCCTGGGCAATGCGGTGCGTTTTCGCCTCGATAACCAGAACACCCGTCCCGACGCCGTCGAAGATCGCCTGGAAGTAGTTGCTGGATTCCTCGGCTCGCCGCTGGGCCTCGGACATCGCGGCGGCCTTGCGACGCCATACCCCCGTGACCTTCCGCAAGGCCAGGTACCAGAGCAGAACCACCAGCACGCTCCACCCGGAATGAGCCGCAATGGACAGGACACTGTCGCGGTTATGCTGTGCAATTTCCCGCTCTAGGCGAACCCGGACTTCCCGTGCAAAGGCCGCCATGCGGTCCAAGTAGATGCTCTTCTGCCGCTCGTACTGCGGGCTGTTCAGCAGAGACCGGGCCTCCGTGCGGCGACCCGCGCGAACGAGGTCGAACGACTTCCTCTCCATCTCCGCCAGTCCGCGTCTGGCGGCGTCGATGCTTGTGGCGGCCCGATGATGCATGGCCGAAGGACCGAGCTTACGAACTTCCTTGATAAGGCGGTCCAGTTGCGATTCGAACCGGCGGTAACGGCCAATCCACTTCATCTCACCCGTCACCGCCGCCATCCGCACAGACATGGTCAGGGCTTCGGCCAGGTGTGGAATCTGCTCGGACGCGCTGAAAAGACGCGCCGTGTTTGACGTGTCCTCCACGTACCCGTCTTGCGCTGCACGATGGTGCCACAGCGACCAGGCGATCAGTGCGAACGGATTACGGCCGCCGCAGCGACCAAGGCCGTAGGGAAGCGAATCTCCGTATGCCGGGAGTCCGGATCGGCCGGGCGGGAGCCACCGGCGAAACCTTCCGCTCCCCTGTCGTGGCCGATCGGTCGCGATTTCTCTGGATGCGCCTCCGTAGGGTTCTTATGCGCGGCCATGAGGAATCCCTTCAGCCATTGCCGTCTCTCGTGCTTTCGATCCGCTTTTGTTCGATCCCGGCGGGCAGCCCCTGCACAGGCGCGCGACTCGCAGAACCGGCCGTGAGGCGAAGTCGCGTGCTTCGTTGCCAACCGCCAGAAGGGCTGCACCGCGCCAGGGCCCAGCCGCACCGGCATGCCGGATGAGCCGGATCGCGAACCCGGCCCCCCGGGAACCTGGTGGCGGCTTCCCAGGGATGTGCCGGCTAGAAGGCAGGATCTTCTCGGGGCGGTTGGCCTCGGAATGAAGGCCCCCGCAGGGGTCCCGGTTAAGTGCCGGCGCAGGCCGGGAACTTGCCACGGCGACACCTTTCAGGAACGCGCGAAGTGATCGGGGTTCTACTGATGTCTTTCATCGTCAGGACGTGGCCGAATTCTTTGCAGAATCTGCTGATCCTCCCGGAGCCGAGGCCAATTCGAGAACGCCTCCCGGTGCCCGGGTCGGTTTGGCCCCGCCG
>CAZGEE010000102.1:5779-6537 GCA_964525035.1 uncultured Anaerolineales bacterium | reverse complement strand
AACGGAGAGGCCGTCTTCGACGAGACGGCCCTGGACGCGCTGGCGAAGACGTCGGCGCGGTTCGCCGCCGAGTACGTCCACCGCGTCGACGCGGAGGACGAAGTCGCCGGCGTGAGCCGGAAACTGGCCGAAGGATACGAAGAAATCACGCTGTACCAGAGGGTGGCCTCGAAGATTCGCGTCTCGCAGCCCACCGAGGCATTCTTCATGGCCACGTGCTCCGAGCTGATGGAATTCCTCGACGTGGAGGCTCTCGCCGCGGTCTATCGCGAGAAGAAAGATCATCGGAGCGACGTCAAGGTGGTCAGCCTCGGCGGCCTGAGCCTGAACCGCGAGAAGCTGATCCAGCTCTACAGGCACTTCGAGCGCGACCTGATGGACGACCGCGAGGCCATCATCGCCAACGAGTGCGAAAGCAACGCCGAACTGGCCGCCCTGGCACCCGGCGTGCGGAACATGATCCTGGTGCCGCTTCGACAGGGCAAAACGCTTTACGGCGTCGTGGCCGTCTTTAACAAGCGCGACGGCGAGGATTTCTACTCGACGGACGTGAAATTCGTCTCCTCGGTCTCCGGCAACATCGCGGTCTTCGTCGAGAACGCGCACCTGTACGACGATCTCCAGGAACTGATGCTCGGCAGCATCAAGGCGCTGGTCTCGAGCATCGACGCCAAGGACCCGTACACGTGCGGCCACAGCGAGCGCGTGGCGGCGATCTCCCGCGAGGTCGCCCAACAGATGGATCTTCCCCGGGAGGT
>CAZGEE010000102.1:0-5769 GCA_964525035.1 uncultured Anaerolineales bacterium | reverse complement strand
CGCCGAGCGGGTGCACCTGGCCGGGCTGCTCCACGACATCGGCAAGATCGGGGTTCCCGAGCGCATCCTGCTGAAGAACGGGCGGCTCGAGGACGAGGAATATGACATCATGAAAACGCATCCGTCCACGGGGGCCCGGATCCTGGCGGGCGTGCGCGAGCTCGAGTCGGTGATGCCGGGCGTCCTGCACCATCACGAACGGCTCGACGGCCGGGGCTATCCCAAGGGGCTCGACCGGGAATCGATCAGCCTGGACGGACGGATCATCGGCCTCGCCGACGCGGTCGACGCCATGACCTCCAACCGCGTCTACCGCAAGGCTCTCAGCATGGAGAAGGTGATCGCGGAGATTCATCGGTGCACGGGCACCCAGTTCGACGTGCGCTGCGTCGATGCCCTGATGGAGCTCGGCGTGGAGGATCTGCTGGCCCGACTTCCGCAGGGCCGGAAGCACGAAGACCTGGTACTGGCCGTCAGCGCCAACAACTTCAGGAGGGCCTGACCGTGGCGACAACGGCTGAGCGATACGGGGACGTGGTGGTGATCACCGTCGACTCGGAGTTCACCGAGGACACCGTGCAGGAGTTCCGCCGCAAGGCCGAGGAACAGCTCGGCGAGGAAAACCTGTGGTTCGTGCTCGATTTCGAGCGGGTCGTCACCGTCGACTCGACGGGCCTGGAAGCCCTCCTGTGGTTCCGCGACGAAGTGGAGTCGCACACCGGGCTGGTGAAGATCTGCGGCCTGGACCCCACGTGCTCGAAGATCTTCGAGTTAACGCGCTTCGACCGCAAGTTCGAGCTCTTCGAGGGCGTGACCGAGGCCGTGAAGTCCTACGACTAGGGAGGCGCGGCATGCAGCCGACTACCATAGAACGCGCGCGGCTGGGCGACGTGCTCATCGAGCAGGGCGTCCTGACATCGGAGCAGTTGTCCGAGGCACTGGTCGCCCAGCGGGAGTCCAGCAACAAGCGCCTCCTGGGCGAGGTGATCGTCCAGCTTGGCTACTGCACGCAAGACGAGATCATCAGCGCGCTGGCCAAGAACTACGGCGTGCCCTACGCCAAGATCACTCCCAAGCTGGTCGACGCCTCGGCCATCGACGCGCTGCCGAAGGAGTTCCTCGAGGAACACAAGGTGCTCCCTCTGTTCAAGGTGCGCAACGTGCTGACGGTGGCCATGGCCGAACCGTCCAACATGTTTCTCGTCGAGGAGATGGCCCAGGTCTCGGGTTGCGAGATCCAGGTGGCCGCCGCCTCGGCGTCGGACATCGCCGACACGCTGCAATCCTACGTGAGCTCGGCCAACGTGTTCGTCATCGACGACATCATCGAGGACATCAATGCCGACGATTTCGAGCTGATCGAAGAGCAGGTGGAGGACCTCGCCAACCTCGAGGCCGGCGCCGAACACTCGCCGGTGGTCAAGCTGGTGAACTACCTGATCTTCGACGCCGTCCGCCAGAACGCCTCGGACATTCACATCGAGCCGGACGACAACCAGACGCGCGTGCGCTTCCGGGTCGACGGGCAGTTGGTCGAGGCCTTCCGGCCGCCTCACCGGATGCACGCCGCGATCGTCAGCCGCGTCAAGATCATGAGCCAGCTCGACATCTCCGAGCGCCGCTTGCCGCAGGACGGCGGTATCCACGTGATGATGCAGGGGCGTCCCATCGACCTGCGGATCAGCACGATGCCCGGCCCGCACGGCGAGAAGGTCGTGGTCCGCGTCCTCGACAATCGCAACGTGCTCGTTAACCTCGAGAAGCTGGGCTTCGAGTACGACACCCTCAACCAGTTCCGGCGGCTGATCGCCAGGCCCAACGGCATCCTGCTCGTCACCGGGCCCACAGGAAGCGGGAAAAGCACTACCCTCTACAGCGTCCTGAATGAGCTGAACGCGCCCGAGGTAAACATCTGCACCGTCGAGGATCCCATCGAATACAACCTCCGCGGAATCAACCAGTTCCAGGTCAACGAGAAGATCGGGTTCCGGTTCGCCTCGGCGCTGCGGAGCCTGCTGCGCCAGGACCCGGACATCATCATGATCGGCGAGATCCGCGACGAGGAGACCGCGCGCATCGCGGTGCAGGCCGCGCTGACCGGACACCTTGTGATCTCCACGTTGCACACCAACGACGCCCCGGCCGCGATCACCCGGTTGCTCAACATCGGCGTGGAACCGTACCTCGCCTCCGCGAGCGTGCTCGGCGTGCTCGCGCAGCGGCTGGTGCGCAAGATCTGCACCGAGTGCAAGGAAACTTACAGCCCGCCGTTGCACCTGCGGAAGCTGGCCGGCAAGAGCATCGAGGGAATCGACACGTTCTACCGGGGCAAGGGATGTCCGAAGTGTCGCCATACCGGCTTCCAGGGCCGGATCGGTATCTTCGAGTTCATGCCGATCACCGACACGATCCGCGATCAGGTCGTTCATGGAGCATCGCTCGACGAACTGCGCGCGACGGCGCAGAAGGAAGGCTTGCGGGGCCTGAGGGCCGACGGAATCAAGAAGACCAAGGCCGGGGTGACCACCCTGGAAGAGGTGATCCAGACGAGCGAAGACCGGTAGCCCCGGCCCGCTCCGGCGTGGAGGAAACCGATGCCGCAGTATGCGTACCGAGCACGCGACCGACGCGGAACCGTCGTCTCCGGGGTGCTGGCCGCACCCACGGAGGAGGACCTCAGCCAGCAGTTGCGGGTCCGGGGCATGATGGTGCTCGAGATCGCCATGCGCTCCGCGCGTGGCCGCGGACTCGGGGCCCTCGGCAACATCCACGTGCTTCGCCCGCGCGTCAAGCTGGCCGACCTGGTCTATTTCGCCAACCAGCTTTCGGTCATGGTGGACACCGGCGTTCCGCTGCCGGAGGCGCTCGAGGCCATCGTCCAGCAGACCACCAACCCGACGTTCCGCGAGGTTCTCGCCGAGGTGGCCGACGACGTCGAGTCGGGCATGCCGTTCAGCGAGGCGCTGGAAAAGCACCCGAAGCATTTTAACAACATGTTCGTGAGCCTGGTGCGTGCGGGGGAGACCACGGGCAACCTGGGCCGGATGCTGACCGACGTCGCCACCTACTTGTCCGATTCCCAGGAGACGCGGCGCCGGGTGTACGGGGCGCTGGCCTACCCGGCCTTCATGGCGTGCCTCGCCGTCGTGGTGCTGACCGTGCTGCTCACCTTCGTGCTGCCGAAGTTCACGAAGATCTACGAGAACAAGGGGGCCCTACTCCCCGCGCCGACGCGGGTGCTCCTGGGTTTGAGCCAACTGCTCACCCACCACTGGATCGTTATCCTTGTCGCGGTGGTCGCCCTGGTCGTCGGCGCGGTTTTCTTTTTCAGGCGCCCCGTGGGGCAGCGCTTCGCCGACGCGTTGAAGATTCGCTTCCCGGTCATGGGAAGGGTGGCCGTGAAGTATTACACCGCCCGGTCGTTCCGCGCGCTCGGCACCATGATCGACGCCGGCGTGCCGGTGATCACGGCCCTGGAGATCGCCCGGCGAACGGCCCGGAACAGCTACTTCCGGGAAGTCTTCGACGAGGCGCTCGGCCGCGTCAGCGAAGGCGAGATGCTCTCGGACCAGTTCTTCCGGACCGACCTGGTCCCCGTCACGACCGCCCAGATGATCTTCGCCGGCGAGAAAGCGGGGCGCCTCGGCGAGGTCCTGCTGAAGGTGAGCCACTTCTGCGACCAGGACCTCAAGGGAGCGCTGAAGCAGATGAGCACCCTGCTCGAACCGTTGCTCATCGGCTTGATGGGCCTGCTGGTCGGCGGGATCGCCATCAGCCTGCTGCTGCCGATGTTCACGATCAGCAAGGTGATCACGAAGTGACAGAATGCGGGTAGTGAGGAGGGGTATATCCGCTGGCGAGGCCGTCCGGCACGGGGCGGCCTCGTGTCTTCTCTAATGCCTTCCCGCGGCAGGGCCGGTCGAACCAGCCGGCCTCACGGAAAACATCAGCCACCTGTCTACGACCACGCTGAGCGAAGGGATTACCCACTGCGCGGCAATGCCGCGATCAGCTCCGAGGCGTACTCGCCGACGTCGCGGACGATCTCGTCGGTCGGCCGGCCCTCCATCGCACCGATTCGTCGGACGATCGCGCTGCCCACGATGGCCCCGTCGGCCACCGAACATACCTGGGCCACGTGCTCCGGACGCGAGATGCCGAAGCCCACGCAGACCGGAAGGTCCGTGATCTCGCGAAGGTGGCGCACCCGCTCCACCAGTTCGTCGGGCAGCTTGTCCCGTTCGCCGGTAATGCCCGCCACGCTGACCACGTAGAGGAATCCCGTGGTGTGCCGGGCGATCCGCTCGGCCCGGTCCCAGGGCGTCGTCGGGGCAATGAGCATGATGTGCGACAGGTCCCGCGCGTCGGTCCCCGGCCCTACGACTTCGTATTCCTCGAGAGGCAGGTCCGGCAGGATCACGCCGTCGGCCCCCGCCGAGGCGGCATTGTCCAGAAAGCGGTCCGCGCCGCGACGGCTCACCAGGCTGAAGCTGCCCATCAGCACGATCGGAATCTCGCAGTCCTCGCGCAGCCCGCGAACCATCTGGAAAATCTCGTCCAGGCGCGTCCCCTTCGCCAGGGCCTTCGTGTACGATTCCTGGATCGTCGGTCCGTCGGCCACGGGGTCGGAATACGGCAGCCCGAGTTCCACCATGGTTGCACCGCGCCGCGCGAGTTCGCGCACCAGGGAGGCCGTGGTCGCCAGATCCGGCGCCCCGGCCGTGAGGAAGGGCATGAAGGCCTTGCCCCCCTCGGCCCGCAGGCGGGCGAACGTGTCGTCGATGCGGTTCATGCGTTCCCGCCTTCAGCGCCCCGGCCGGTCACCCGGGCCACCTCGGCGCAGTCCTTGTCCCCCCTGCCCGAGAGGCAGACCACGATGACGCCGTCCGGCCCGAGCTCGGGAGCCAGTTTCTTGGCCTCCACCAGCGCGTGGGCCGACTCCAGGGCCGGGATGATGCCCTCGAGACGCGACAGCTCCTGGAACATCGCCAGCGTTTCCTCGTCGTCGGCGATGGTGTATCGAACGCGTCCGGAATCCTTCCACCGCGAGTGCTCCGGCCCGACGCCGGGATAGTCGAGTCCGGCGGAGATGCTGTGCACGGGCAGCGTCTGGCCGTCGTCGTCCTGGAGCACGTAGCTCATGCTTCCGTGAAGCACGCCCGGGGTGCCCACCGCGAGCGGGGCCGCGTGCCGGCCGCTGGCGAGTCCAAGCCCGCCGGCCTCGACGCCGACGAGGCGAACGTCCCGCTCGTCGATGAAGGGATAAAAGATGCCGGCGGAATTGCTCCCCCCGCCCACGCAGGCGGTGATGACGTCGGGCAGACGGCCCTCGGCCGCGAGGATCTGCTCGCGGACCTCCCGGCCGATGACCGACTGGAAGTCCCGCACCATCACGGGGAACGGGTGCGGGCCCACCGTCGACCCGATGCAGTAGTGGGTCGTCTCGACCGAGGCCATCCAGTCCCGGAACGCCTCGTTGCACGCGTCCTTCAGGGTCTTCTGCCCCGTGCTGACGGGCACCACGCGGGTCCCCATGGCCCGCATGCGGAAGACGTTGAGCTCCTGGCGGCGGATGTCCTCCTCGCCCATGTAGACCTCGCAGGTGAGGCCGAGCAGGGCGGCCGCGGTCGCCGTGGCGACACCGTGCTGGCCGGCGCCGGTCTCTGCGATGATGCGAGGCTTGCCCATGCGGCGACACAGGAGGGCCTGCCCCAACGTGTTGTTGATCTTGTGGGCCCCGGTGTGGTTGAGGTCTTCGCGCTTCAGGTA
>CAZGEE010000101.1:0-6548 GCA_964525035.1 uncultured Anaerolineales bacterium | reverse complement strand
CCAACAAGTACCTCGGCAAACGGCGAGCATAGCGAAAAAAGCATTTTGTGCAAGGAATCATCACATCGCCTAACGGCGCGGAGCGCACACCGCGATAGAATGACCCCGTCAAAATGGAACCTTCCTTATCCTGCTCAGAAGAGGTGAGCCTATGGCGGAGATGACGTCGAGAGAACGGTTGCTCGCCGCGATCCGTTTCGAGGGGCCCGACCGGGTCCCCGTCTCGCCGCGTTTCTGGCGCTACCTGTTGCGCCGCGAGGGGACGCAGAAGCGCGAGGCCCAGCTTCGCTACGCGGCGCGATACGACTTCGACCCCCTCCTCGGCCTCGCCGCCGGTCCGGTCCACTTCGTGCCGCCGCCGAGCCGCGGTGAAGTCGACCTCGGACCGGACGTTCGCATGACCGTCCACCGGGAGGACGGCGACCGGATGACGCGCGTCGCACGGACGTTCGAAACGCCCGCCGGGCGACTCGCCGACCTGGCGGACCTGCCGAAGCCCGGTGGCGAGTTCGGCATCGCCCCGAACGATCTGATCCGCGAGCACCTGGTCAAGGGTCCCGACGATCTCGCGCCCCTGGAGCAGGTGATCCGGGCGTGGACGGCGCGGTGCTCCGTGCCGGACTTCCGCAAGGCCTCGGCCGAGGTGGGCGAGCGCGGCCTGCTGTGCGCCCATTTCGAATCCGCGCTCAGCCACAACGCCGGCGACGCCATGGGGCTTGAAGATTTCATGATTGCCACCGTCCAGGACCCCGGGATGATTCATCGCCTGGTCGATCTCTTTCACGAGCCCCTGATGGAGATGACCCGGCAGGCTCTCGAACAGGGCGCCGAGTGCGTCTACTGTTCCACGTTCTTCGAGAGCATCAGCTCCGGGTGGTCGCCCGAGCACTATCGCGAGCTTTTCCTTCCACGCATCCGGGAGCACGTGGAGCTGGTCCACAGCTACGGCGCCGTGTACCATCTCTACGACGACGGGAAGGTCCGCCACAGTCTGCCGATGATGCGCGAGGCGGGCGTGGACCTGGTTTCGACCGTCTGCCCTCCCCCCTCGGGCGACGTCACGCCGGCCGAGGCCCGCGACATCGTCGGCCGGGACGTCTGCCTCAACGGCGGAATCGATACCGTCAACGTGGCGTGGCGCGGCACGCCGGAGATAATCGACGCGGCCGTCCGCGAGGCGATCGAGGCGGCAGCGCTGCCGGAAGGCGGGTATATTCCCGGCACGAGCGACTCGATTACCGAGGAGGTCAGCGAAGAGAATTTCCGGGCGTTCTTCGAGGCCGGCCGGCGCCACGGTACCCGGCACCGCCGGTAGGAACGGAATGCCGAAGGAGACCAGGATGAAAACGTTTGCAGTCCGGAAAGGATTCGGCCCTCGGGCGGTTCGGCTTCTGCTAGTGGGCGTTGCGGTGCTTTGCGCCGCGCAACCGGCCGCGGCGAGAACGTTCTACGTCGACTACGCCTCGGGCGACGACACCGCAGACGGGGTCTCCGCGAACACGGCTTTCAAGCACTGTCCGGGCGATCCGAACGCGAAAGCCACCGCCGCCGCCACCGTCCTGGAGGGCGGCGACACCGTCAGGCTAAAGGGCGGCGTGGCCTACCGCGGAAGCGTCAAGGTGGCGTGGGACGGCGACGCGGGGAAGCCGATCGTCTTTGACGGCAACTCCGACGGCACCTTCGGCGAGGGGCATGCCGTGGTGGACGGCTCCAAGGCGATTCCCGGCTGGCGCCCGTGCGGCGGGCCGGAGGACTGCGGCGGCAACCCGAACTGGAAGCACATCCGCCGGACCGCCGTGGCCGAGGAACTCGACCCGTTTTCGGTCAATCTGTACGAAGGCGAGGAAATGCTCTGGGTCGCGACCGACCCGAACGTCGCCGAGCCGTTCTACATCGACCGGCGTGACAGTTACCGGCACATCCCGCCCGACGGGGCCACGCGAAGCACCCTCACCGACGCCGAGTACTTCACCCAGGAGGAGCCGGGGGCCTGGGACGGGGCCTACGTGGCCCTGTGGGCCCAGCCGAACTACACCTATTTCCAGAGGGTGCTCGGCTACGAGCCCGAGGCGCACCGGATCACGTACGAGGAACTCAAGGCCCCGCACTACGAGAACCGCGGGCGCTACGTCATGATGAACCACCCGCGGGTGCTGGATCGCCCGGGCGAGTTCGTCCTTCAGCCCACGGCGGACGGGGGCACCCGGCTCTATCTGTGGCCGGCTACTGACGAGAAGATCGACGAGGGCGAAGTCACCCGCTCGGTCCGCGACACGGGGTTCGACGTCGACGGCCACCGCCACGTCACGGTGCGTGGCTTCACGATCCAGAAGATGCTGAGCCGCAACCCCCACCGGGGCGCCGGCGTCTCGAGCGACACCGAGGGCGGCGAGGACATCGCCGTCCTGGACAACGTGATCCGATACTGCAACAAGGAAAACACCACGTGGAAACACGCCGGCATCAACCTGAGCGGCGTGCGCGGAGGCGAGGTGCGCGGCAACCGGATTTACGAAAACCGGCGCATCGGCGGCGTCTACCTGCTCGGCGGCAGCGAGGGGATCACGATCCGCGACAACACCGTCCGCCAGTGCGGCTACGTGGGCATCTGGCTTATCGGCGCGCCCCGGTGCCGGATCGTCGGCAACACGGTGCTCGACAACCGCGGCACGCACGCGAACGCCATCACGGTCTATCACGGGTCGAACGGCGTGAAGGTGTTCGGCAACCGGGTGCACAATTCGCAGGTGGCCCTCGCCTCGGAGGAGATCGAAGATCTCACCGCCGCGTACAACGTGTTCACGAGCTCCGGCGGCTACGTGGTCTGCAACTGGTACAACAGCCGGCGGCTGACCTTCTACAACAACGTGATCCTGGGCCCGGAGAACAAGGCCCTGATGCTCGCCCGCCGTGGAACGACCGACTGCGCGGTGAAGAACAACATCCTGGCCGGGCTGCTGATCAACGAGCCGTTCGAGGTCGGCCACAACCTGTACGTGGGCCACTACCAGGGTTTCGAAACGCTACGGGAACACCTGGGCCACGCGATCCTGACCGAGACCGATCTCTCGAAGATCTTCGCCGATCCCGAGAAGCATGATTATCACCTGAAGCCGGGCGGCCCGGCGATCGACGCGGGGGCGGACGTCGGCCTGGACCAAGACGCCGAGGGGACCGCGGTGCCGCAAGGCAAGGCCCCGGACATCGGGGCCTTCGAGTACCGGGCTACGGATGAGAAGTGAAAGGGGCCCCGGCACACGACGCGGCCAGCAGCCAACGGCTGAGGAACTCAACGAAAGAGGGTGAAGGGCAAGGAACCATGGCACGAACGGCGAAGAAACGAGCGAAACGGGAAAAGCCGGCGCTTCACGGCGGACCGAAGGCCAAGACGAGTCCCTACCGAACGGGGCGCCGCTTCGGCCGCGAGGAGATGAAACACCTCCGCGAGGCCCTCGACCAGAACACGCTGTCGTACCACAAGGGCGAGAAGGTCCAGCAGTTCTGCCGCGAGTTCGCCGCGAAGTACGGCAGGAAGTACGCCATCGCCTGCACCAGCGGCACCGCGGCCATCCACGTGGCCCTGTGCGCCGCGGGGGTGACGGCCGGCGACGAGGTCATCACCAGCGTGCTGACCGACGCGGGCAGCGTCATCCCGACACTGTACCAGAACGCGGTGCCGATTTTCGCAGACATCGACCCGCGGACCTACAACGTGACGGCCGAGACCATCGAGGCCCGCATCACGCCGCGGACCAAGGCCATCCTGGTGGTGCACCTGGCGGGGAACCCGGCCGAGATGGACCCCATCGTCCGCCTGGCCCGCCGGCGGAAGATTCACCTGATCGAGGATTGCGCGCAGACCTGGAACGGGTTCTACAAGGGGCGCCTCGCGGGAACGTTCGGCGAGATGGGCTGTTTCTCCATGAACGACTACAAGCACCTCAGCGTGGGTGACGGCGGGGCGGTGCTCACGGACAGCCCGCGGCTGGCCAGGCTTGCCCAACTGTACGCCGACAAGTGCTACTCGCGGAACCTGTTCGGCCTCCGGACCGGGCGGGCCAGCCGATTTCTCGCCCCGAACTACCGCATGAGCGAGCTCTGCGGGGCCGTGGCCATCGCCCAACTCCACAAGGTGGACTGGATCTGCGAGCGGCGCAACAAGCACGGCAAGCTGCTGACCCGGCTCATCGAGGACATCCCGGGCATCCTGCCGCCGAAGGTCACCGACGGGGCCGAGTCGTCGAACTGGTACTACATGCTCCGCGTCGACGAGAAAACACTCGGGTGCCGGCGCGACGATTTCGTCGAGGCGCTGCAGGCCGAAGGCGTCCCGGCCGCGTTCTACCTGAAGCGCACGGACCAGTTGCCGATGCTTCGGAACAAGGCCATCTATCCGCCGCGCGAGGACGGGTTCGTCTGCCCCTACGACCTGCCGGTGTACGAGCCCGGCCGCATCACCTACCGGAAAGAGGACTGCCCGAACGTGGGGCTCGTCTGCAGCACCGCCCTGATCATCCAGATGCGGGAGTTCTACACGCAGCGGGACATCCGCGAGACGGCCGAGGCCATTCGCAAGGTAGCCTCCTACTACCTCGACCGCAAGGCCTCCGGAGGACAGGCCCGGCGCAGCCGAAGGAAGTAAGAAACCTTGCCGCGAAGAAGGGGTTAGAGACTCTCGGCCTTTCCACTTTTCAGCCCGTGATGACGAGGAGGTCCGGCATGAAGCGTCAGACCGGTTGTGCGATTCGATGGATGGTGTCCCCCCTGGTCCTTGCGCTGGCGATGGGGGGCACCTCTGGGACGACGGTGGGCAGGGCGCAGGCCGAGTCGTACCAGCCCGGGCCGACCCTCGAGGCCGACATGGTGAAGCTGGACCTGCCGATTCGCGCCGGATACGCCGAGGAGCACCCCCGGCTGCTGTTCTCCGAGGGCGACCGGGAAGCCCTCAAGCGGAAGGCCGACCGGTGCCCGGCGCTCTGGAACGAGGTGGTTTCCAGTGCGAGGCGGTGCGTCGGCTGGATCCCCACGCCGGAGCTCGCGGCCAGCGGGGCCAAGTACTGGCGCGTCGAGCGGGTCGAGTCGGCCGCCCTCGCCTGGTTCCTGACCGGCGAACAGCGGTACGTCGACGCCGCGCGCGACTGGATGGTCCTGCACTGCAAGCAACCCGTCTGGGGCACGGGGCAGTGGCGACCCAACATCGACCTGCACGCCGCCTGGTACCTCTACCACATCGGGATCGGCTACGACGTGCTCCACGACGAACTGTC
Organism: uncultured Anaerolineales bacterium; assembly: GCA_964525035.1. Taxonomy (GTDB): domain Bacteria; phylum Planctomycetota; class Phycisphaerae; order FEN-1346; family JAACEH01; genus CAZGEE01. The sequence goes on along the minus strand of CAZGEE010000101.1, from coordinate 1,281 downwards.
CGCCTCGGACCGGAAAACCATCCGGGACGGCCTGGCCGACCATGCCCTCGCCGTCTACGAGAGCCTGGACCCGGAGACGGTCGACCGGTACCGCTACGATCAGAACCACACGTACATTCCCACCACCGGCCTGGCGACCGCGTCCCTGGTGCTGCTCGGCGAGGTGCCGGAGGCCGAGGCGTGGCTCGCGCGGGCCTACGCCATCATGCGCCGCTGCCGGTACGTCCTGGGAACGGACGGCTACTACTACGAAGGGTTCGGCTACTGGAGCTACGCGATGGACTGGCACGTCCGGTACGCCCAGCTCATGTCGCGAGCCACCGGCAGAGAGATGATGGACCTGCCCGCCCTCAGGCACAACTGGCTCTTCGCGCTTCACCTGACGCTCCCCGGCCCGCCGAACGCGTTCGACCTCGGGGACACGGGCAAGTGGACGGGCACGGAGCGCTCGGTCCTGCACGTGCGCGAGTCCGGCATGATGTGGGGCATCGCCTCGGCCCTGGAGCTTCCCGAGGCGCAGCTCGTCGGAAACATGCTGGCCGAGCGGTTTCCCGAGCGGGACTACCCCGCGGCGGACTTCCTGTGGCACGGCCCGTCGCAGGAAGCCGCGTCGCTGGACGGGATTCCGCCGTACCACCACTTCACGGACCATGACGTGGTCGCGTGGCGAAGCGGATGGGGCGACGAGGCTTCCTGCTACCTGTTCCGCTGCGGTCCGCCCGCCGGCCACGAGACGGTCCGGAAGCTGCGCGAGCTCAAGGACTGGACCATGAACTGCGGCCACACGCACCCGGACATCGGCTCGTTCTGGATGTACGCCAAGGGAACCTATCTCGCCACGGACACGGGTTACACCTCGCGAAAGTGGACGCGCGACCACAACACGCTGCTCGTCGACGCCAAGGGCCAGGGCATGGACGGATCGTACCATAACGAGCGCGGCTTCCCGTACGAGAAGTTCGACCGCGCCCGGATCGACCGGACACACTTCTCCCGCGACGTCGGCTACGCCTCCGGTCGTTTCGGTAGCGTCTACGCGAAGGAGGTCCAGGACGTTTCGCTCCGCCGCCACCTGGTCATGACCGAACCGTGGCTGCTGGTCGTGGACGAGATGGCCGCCGACGCCCCGCGGACGCTCACCTGGCTGTGCCACGCCGACGCCCCGTTCCGCCAACAGGGCGCAGCGCTGGTCGCCGATCCCGGTCCGGCATCGCTGGCGGTCTTCCCGCTCTCGCCCGGACCGGACGCGACCGGCGTGAAGACCGAGAAGACTCTCGTCTT
>CAZGEE010000100.1:0-6549 GCA_964525035.1 uncultured Anaerolineales bacterium | reverse complement strand
GAGCTCCGGAGACTGATCGACGAGGTGCGGAAATCCTGAGGCGGGTTCGTTGGAGTGAGAGCCATGGAAACGCTGGAAACCTTGACGAGCTCCGAGGCGGTGTACCGGGTCGGGTGGACCTTGGTGCACTCGCTGTAGCTCGGGGCCGCGGTGGCCGCAACGCTCGGGCTGGCCCTGGTCGTTCTGCGCCGCAGGTCGGCCCGTGCGCGCTACGCTGCGGGCTGCGCTCGCGTTGATGGTCGCCATTCCGGTGGCGACGTATCCGCTGGTGGGCGGACCGGCCGAGCCGCCGCCGGAGGTCGCGCCGTGCCGAGGCCCTCAAAGTGCCCCCCCGACCGGGAGGGCGGGCGCGTCGCGCCGGCGAGCCGCGTGGCCGACGAGCGGGGCGAGCCTTTGCACTCGGTGCTGATCACGTCGGATTTCATCGGGCCGACCCGGGCCGTGACCATCTGTCAGCGAACGGCAACCGACGGGTCCTTCCTGTGGAAGAACGTGCCGACGGGCCGGCCGATGCGCTTCGGATTCAACCCCTACGGGTACCGGTCGAAACATCTCGTACTGACGCCCGGCGTCACGGACCACGAGATCGTCTTCGAAGGCCAGTGAGAGGGAGGCAGACCTGCGTGCCATATCAGAACGGGCAAGGGATGCTGAAGCAGCCGCCGGGCCGGCAAGTGTGAGGGGTATGCTTTGCATGCTGAAGGGCAGCGGAAAGGAGTGAAATCATGGAGGTAGTCACGCATGGAGGTCAGCCGGTTTGGGGCATCGGCGTCGGGATGATCGTTTTTGTCTCGCTCTTGTTCGTCCTGCTGACGGACATAGTCGCCATCGTGCCCTTCTTCTGGGTCTTCAGGAAGGCGGGTTGGCACTGGGCGATGGGGTTCCTGATGCTCCTGCCGATCGTCAACCTGGTCATGCTCTACGTGTTAGCGTTCGCCCGCTGGCCGGTCGAGAGCCGTCCGCAGTCGGGGGGCTCGAGCCGCCCTCGCCGCTCGGAGCCGCACGCATAGTCCGGTTTTGCCACGGGTAGTCTGTTAGCCGGTCGGCGGACGGATTCCCCTTGGCGGAACGGCTGACAACATAGCGTGGTTTGTCCCTTGCCCGCCTTGGGGAGCGCCGGCGAGTCAGGCTTGCGAGAGAAGACGTGCTGGTGGCTTCTTCCCCTTGCACAGGCCGGTCGCGGATACGCAACCGGCCCCCCCACCCACGAATGCGTCCTTCACGTCAGATTCGAGGGCACACAGGTTCCTGCGGCCTCTCGTGGCGGGCAAGCACGCGGTCCGCGCGGCCTTCATCTGCCAGCCGAACGAGAAAGGGTCGATCGAGCCGCCACCCGGGCCGATTCGCGCCGTCAGCAACGCGGTGGAGATTGCGATCCTTCCGACTGAAGGCGGCATAACGCAGCCCGCGGAGCTTGCCTCGCCCGGAGGGGGCGGGGACGGAGAGCCCCCTCCGCTGCCGTGAAGCCTGCGCCAACAGTATTGAATTCATAGGGTGGTCGTGGTATAATGCCGTTAATTCACGGTTGGCGCAGGACTAAATGGATATACGGTGTTCCATTCGCCGCCTCCAGGAGCACCTGCAGCGGCTCCTCCAGAGCCCCACGGAGGAGTTGGGCCGCGGAGGGCGGTTTCTTGCCTACCAGATGCGGTTGGCTTGGTTTTGCGGCCGCAAGCTGGTCCGGGACCGCCTCCAGGTGACGGCCAGCGCGCTGAGCTATAAGACCCTACTTTCGATGGTGCCGGTGCTCATCCTGTTCACGCTGATCCTGAACGCGGTGATTCCGGAGGAAGCCATGCGGACCAAGGTCCGCGAGGCCGTGTTCCAGAAGCTGGGGCTCGGCGAAATCACGTATCAAGGCGGAGCGACGGTAGGGCCGGACGAGCCGGCGGAGTCCGAACCGGGGGAGCGTCCGGCGGGAGATCGGGCTCGCCGGTCCGATTTTGAGGATTGGCTGAAGGTCTATGTTGACAGGGCTGTTTCGCAGATTCAGCGGGGTGGTGCGGGCATTACGTTTATCTCCATCCTGCTGTTCGTCTGGGCCGGCATGAGCATCTTCGGGACGGTCGAGGGGGCGTTCAACTATATCTGGGAGGTCAGAAAGGGGCGCGGCTGGTTCCGGAGGCTGCGCGATTTCCTGACGACCATTACGATTCTGGTCCTGTTGCTGGGCCTTGCCGTGTGGTCTTCGCGGTTGCCGCACGTCGGCTCCATCGTGAGCGGGGCGTCCGGCGTGATTCCTCTGCTGGTGAGCTGGCTGCTTTTCTTCGTGGTGTACAAGACGATTCCGACGGTGCACGTGCAGAATCGCGCGGCGCTGACCGGCGCCGTGGTGGCCGGCACACTGTGGGAGCTCGGGGCCAAGCTGGGATTCGTGAAGTACGTCGGCTACGCCGCGGGGGCTGCGCAGCTCTATGGCCTGCTGGCCCTCATCCCGCTGTTCATGCTGTGGGTATGGATCAGTTGGGTGATCGTCCTGTTCGGCGCCGAGCTGGCCTACGTGGTCCAGTACATGAAGGACCTGACCCGCGACCAGATCCACGGGGAGAACCGATCGCGGTTCCTTCGGGGGGACGTGGTGGCCCTGGGGCTGGCCGGCCTGATTGCGCGGCGGTTTGCCTCGGGCGAGACGCCGCCGACCCGGAGCGAGCTTTCCGAGGGGCTGGGCGTTGGCGAAGGCGACGTCGAGGAAGTGCTGGATGCCCTGCGGCGCGCCGGCCTGATTCGTGCGGTGGAAGCGGGGACGGCGTCGCCGGGGTATCAACCCGCACGCCCGCCGGAGCAGATCAGCGCGGCCGGGGTGGTCGAGGCGGGGCGGTCCATGGAACGGCTGCCGGCGCCGACGGGCGAGCGGGGCGAGATGCTGCGGTGGGCCCGCCGGGTGATGACGGAAGCGGCCGGCGACGTGGATGCAAAACTGGCGAACGAAACGTTGGCCTCGCTGACGGCTCGTCCGGCGGGGCCGGAGCGGTGATCCTTTCAGGCACGCTAGGGGCTAAGAGGAGGTCGCCATGCACATCGACTCGTACCGGTTTGGCGAGATGCTCGTCAACGGTCGCTCGTTCACGTCCGACCTGATCATCTACGACGACCGCATCGACGACCAGTGGTGGCGCGAAAACGGGCACCTGGTCATGTCGCAGGACCTCGACCGCGTGGTGAAAAGCAAGCCGGAGGTGCTAATCATCGGACGCGGTAAACTTGGAGCCATGAAAATCTCGCCGGAGACAATCGACGCAGTGGAGGACGCCGGAATCCAACTGGTCCATGCGCGAACGGAGGAGGCGGTAGAGGTGTACAACCAGGTGGCCTCCACGGGTAAGGACGTCGTGGGTGCGTTTCACCTGACCTGCTGAGGGAAGGGAACTGCCGGGGCGGCACATGTCCCGGGGGACGCGTTATGCAGTAAACGAGGGCGGTCAGTCTTGCGCCGGCAAGGCCGACCGCCCTTTTCTTTTGATCGCGATGGACGCCGAACCCCTGCCTGCGAACAGAGACGCCCCCCCCCGCTCTCGGGCCCGTGCACCGGGGCCGGAAGACCTCACAGTCTGTCTTCCAGGAGGGCTTCCTCGGCCTCGCGGGTCCACGGGTCTCCGCCGGTGAGGTCCGTCACCGGAGTCAGCGGAAGATCGGTCTGGGGATAGATCACGATGCGGCCCGGGTACGTGCCGCGATGGGTGTGATCGAGGCCTTCCTTGTAGCGTTGCAGCCCTCCAACGACCGCGACGGAATTGTTCGGGTCGATGGTGCCCTCGCCGGCCAGGTCGAGCACCTGGCGAAGGCTTTCGATGGGCGACCCGCTGGTCGCCAGGAGGGTCCACTGGCCGTAGTGCATGTCGTTGAGGTTCAACGTGATGTCGGCGGCGTCCCGCGAGGGAAATCCCGCGAAGACGTTCATGAAACTCCGCAGCGCCAGGTAAGGCAGCGCCTGCTCGACCGCCTTGGCGACGGGGCAAAGGGCAACGATGTCGTCGCAACTCTTCGGCTGCAGCACGTCGCCGATGGATTGCTCATTGAGGTCCACCGTGACCAGCGCCACGCCGTGCCGCTCGGCGAGAGGGCCGAGGGTGCTCCGAACATGCTCAAGCCGGTCGGACTTCATTTCACTCACGACGATCCGGCCCGCGCCGTCGCGGATGCCTTTCTCGATGTGCATGAGGCCCATGGGACCGGCCCCGATGTACCAGGCCGTTCCGCCGGGCTTGACGCTCTTGGTGTCCCGCTGGTTCTCGTAACTGAAGTAGACGCACGCCCAGGGTTCGGCCACCGCCACCGCCGAGTAGCTCAGCGACGGTTCCACCGGCAGAAGAAAGCCCCCCTCGTGGACCAGCGGAGGAATCGTGACGAACTGCTGCTCGGCCCCGGCGAGCTGGTAGCCGAAGGCCATCGGGACCTGGTCGACGTAGATGTCCGCCTGGACGCTGTACCGGTCGCCGACCGTGAACTTCTCCCTCAGGTCGTCTCCTACCGCGACGATCGTGAGCGAGACCTCGTGACCCGGAATGGCCGGGTTCGCCGCCAGGTCGCGCCCCTGCATTCGCGAGTGCGAGGAGCCTTGTGCGATCATCTTGTAGTCGCTGGCGCAGATGCCCACGGCGTCCACCCGGGCGAGCAGCTCGTTGGCCTCCGGAGCGGGGACGGGGACCTCGTCCAGGCGCAGGTTCTCGATCCCGGCCTCGTGGAGACGCCACGCCTGTTGCTTCTCCGGATAGCCGTCATAAGGACGCCGAAGTTCGCGATACGCCTGCACCTTGCTCATGATTGCCGCCTTTCGCCCTGTGTCCTCGTTCCGTTTCGGGTAAAGCACCGCCGAGAGTCTTTCACACAGACCTGTTCCCGGGAGGCGCTGCGCCGGTCAGGCCGGCTGCTCCGGGGCCAGTCGGACCGCCGTTCCGTAGGCCAGGACCTCACACGCGTTGGCCATGACCGCGCTGGTCATAAACCGTAGATTGACGACCGCGTCCGCCTCCAACTGCTCGGCTGCGCCGACCAGCCGGGCAAGGGCTTCCTCCCGGGCCTCGGACAGGATGCGGGTGTAGGACTGGATTTCCCCGCCCACGATCTGCCGCAGCCCCGCGAACCAGTCGCGGACAAAGTTCGTGCAGCGGATTGTGTTGCCTCTCGCAACGCCCAGGCACTCCGTTACGACATAGCCGGACACCGTTTCCGTGTTGACGACGATCATCGGCTTCCTCCCGTTCCGGGCGGTTTACCTGGCGAACACCTGGCCGGCATCGACGACCAGCGACTGCCCGCTCACGACCCGGGCCTGGTCCGCCGCCAGGAAAACCGCGGCGTTGGCCACGTCGTCCTGGGTGATCTCCAGGCCGAGGGCCGTCATACTGACGTAATGCGGAATGACCTCGTCGGGCTTGATCCCGCGCTTGCGGGCGGCCTCGGCGATGTACTCGGGGTTCCATATCTTCGAGCCTTCGAAGACGTTGCCGGGGCAAATGGCGTTGGAGCGGATTCCGTGGCGCCCGAGTTCCAGCGCCAGACCACGCATGAGCTGGAGTTCCCCTGCCTTGGTCACGTTGTACGCGGCGTTGTTCTTCGAGGCGTCGAGGCCGGTCTTCGAGGAAACGAAGATCAGTGAACCGCCGGTCTGCTGGGCGATCATCCACCGGGCGGCCTCGCGCGCCGCCAGGAAATAACCCGTCAGGTTGATCTCGAGGGCCTTGCGGAACGCCGCCACGGGAAAGTCCTCAATCGGGTGCGCCGGGGCGATCCCGGCCGCGGCAACGAGCACGTCCACGCCGCCATAGGCCCGGGCGGCCTCACGGAAACAACGGGCGACCGATTCCTCGTCCGTGACGTCGGCCTTCACGGCCATGCCTCGCGGTGTTCCGCACTGCTGCTCGATGGTCTCCGCGGTGGCCTCGGCAGCCGGGGCGTCGATGTCGGCCAGGGCCACGTGCGCCCCGGCCCGTGCCAGGCCGAGCGCGATGCCACGCCCGATGCCCGACCCCGCGCCGGTCACCACCGCCACGCGGCCGCTCAGCGGGCCCGGCGGCCCGGCCTCGGCCTTCGCAAGCCGTCGGCGATAGGCCTCCACCTCCCAGTTGTTGATGTAATCGGCCTGGGCCTTGGTGAAGAGCTTGGGGCCCCCGAAGGCAAGGCTCCGGTCCAGGGTCTCAAGGTGCGTCGAGTAAACCGTCGCCATCGTGCGCAGCGCCTTTTCGCTGTCGCCGATCACCAGGAACCCTTGCCGGGGGACCAGCACGATGCGGGGCAGCACGCCGTGCTTGTCTTCGTACCGCTGGATGGCGTCGTGGATGCGGCCCGTGGAACGCTTCGGCAGGATCAGCGGATAGGCCAGACAATAGACCACGGCATCGGGTGTATTGTTGATGCGGAGGAGTCGCCTTCCGTCTTTCCTCGCCAGAATCCGACGGGCGGTCGCGTGCGGCACAAAACGGAGATACCGGGCCTCCGCCCCTCGCTCGATCAGGTCACGTCGTAGTTCCCGAAGGACGTGGTCCGGGTCGCTGCCATCCGTTCCCGGGTCGGTTCTCTTCTTTGCTCGGGAACGATACAGGGCTTCGCAGT
>CAZGEE010000099.1:0-6557 GCA_964525035.1 uncultured Anaerolineales bacterium | reverse complement strand
GCCGAAGAAAAACTCGATGGCCGAGGAAACGCTCTTGGAGTTGATCAGGGTCCGCGGCGTCAGTTCCTTCGGGTCCTTGATACTCATCCGCTCCTGCACGGTGCGGCGAAGCTTCAGGAAGCCCTTGCGGATTTCCCCGCCGGCCAGCTCGTCGATGGTGCGCAGGCGACGGTTGCCGAGGTCGTCGATGTCGTCGACGGACCCTTCGCCGGCCCGCAGTTGCATGATATACTTCAGCGCCTCGATGAAGTCCTCGGGGCGCAACGTCACGTCGGTTTCCTTGACGTCAAGCCCGAATTTCCGATTCAGCCGGAACCGTCCGACCCGGCCCAGGCGATAGCGATTGTCGTCGTAGAACTTCTCCTGGAACAGCTGCCGGGCTTTCTCCTGGTTGGGGGGGTTCCCGACGCGCAGGCGCGAGTAGATTCGCAGCAGCGCCTCGTCGTGCGTGTTCGTGGGGTCCTCGGCCAAGGTATTCAAAAGCAGCGGGTCCACGACTTTCTCGTCCACGATCTCCAGTTGCTTGAGGGTGGAATTTTTGATCGTCTCCCAGCGTTCGCCGATCTGCTCGCCCGCGCCGACCACGACCTCGCCCGTCTCCGGGTCCACCACGTCGTCGGCCACGTACATGAGTTGCGGTTTCTGGTCCGGCTTCAACTGGCTGAGCCTCTGGAGCTTCGTCGGGTAGAACAGCCGGATCATGTCGGCCGTCTCGCTGTACGCCGGGTCCATGGCCCGGAGGAAGGCCGTGGCGAGGATCCGGCTGGACTGGTCGATCCGGATCGTGAGCACGTCCTTTTTCGTCACGTTGACTTCAATCCAACTGCCCCGTTCGGGAATGATTCGGCAGGAGTGCAACCGGCGGTCGCCGGACTCCAGCTCCACGCTGAAGTCGATTCCGGGGCTCCGGTGGAGCTGGCTGACGATGACGCGTTCGGCCCCGTTGATGATGAACTCGCCGCCACCGAGCATGATGGGCATCTCGCCGAGGTAGACGTCCTCTTCGATGACCTCGTCGAGGTCCTTGCCCGAGAGGCGCACCCAGATGCGCAGGGGCCGCCCGTAGGTCAGTCGCAGCTCGCGACAATCGATGGGCCGATAGCGGGGCTTGCCGAGGCCATACTTCACGTATTCGAGCGTGAGCGATTCGTCGTAGGACTTGATCGGGAAAATCTCCCGAAGAATCGCCTCCAGGCCGTGATCCTCTCGCCCCTCCGGTTCGGCCCCGTACTGCAGGAAGTGCGCATAGGACTTCGTCTGGATCTCCGCCAGGTTGGGGATCTCCATCAGGTCGCCGAAACGTCCAAAGCTTCGGGTCTGCATAGTCGTCGATCCTCTCTGATCGCCACCTTCGACTCTGGGGGCCCTGCGCGGGAGGCCCCCGGCATGAGCAGACGCCGGAGCCGGCCATCGACGCCCTGCGCGACAGAGCCGATGGCCGGTCCGGCTTACGTTCACTTCGCAGCTCCGCCCCGGCCTCGACCGGGAACGGTCTCAGGAGTCCGGCTACTTGAGTTCGACAGCGGCGCCCGCCTCTTCGAGCTTCTTCTTGACTTCCTCGGCGTCTTCCTTCGACATCCCCTCCTTGACCGCCTTCGGCGCGTTGTCGACCAGTTCCTTGGCCTCGCGAAGGCCGAGGCCGGCGATCTCGCGGACCACCTTGATGACGGGGATTTTCCGGTCGCCGGCTCCGGTGAGCACCACGTCGAAGGTGGACTTCTCCTCCGCGCCGCCGGCCGCTTCGCCCCCGCCCGCGGGGGCCGCAGCCATCATCACGCCCCCTGCCGCCGGTTCGATGCCGTGCTCATTCTTCAAGTAGTCCCGGAGGTCCCGCGCCTCAAGCACTGTCAGGGAAACCAGCTTGTCTCCCAGTTCTTTGAGCTCGGGAGCCACGTCCACGGCCTCGGCCGTTTCCTTCGGTGCCTCCGCTTCCGCTGCTTCCGTCGTCTCCTTGGTTTCGGTCTTCTCTTCAGCCATTACGTCTCTCCTCAACTTCCGCCGGCCCTGCCGGGACACGGCGCCTTTGACTTGTTTCCCGATTCGCTCTCACTCTCACGGCGACCCGTCGGGCCGCTATGCCGCTTCCTTCTGCTCCTGGCGCTCGGCCAGCTGATCCAGTTGTCCGGCCACCTCGCGGGCGGGCGCCATCAAGGCCCCCAGGACGCCCTGGGTACCCGAGAGCAGCGCTCCGACCACGGAGCCTACCAACTCCTCCCGGCTGGGCAACTTGCTCAGAGCCACGACGTCCTCGGCGGACAGCACCGTGCCGCCGACCGCGCCCCCGCGGATCTTGACGACGTTGAATTCATTCGCCTGATCGGCCAGCACCTTGGCGGCGTCCACCACCGTCTCGCCGCCGTAGATCAGCGTGGTGGGGCCGTCCAGCAGCGGCTCGGCATAGCCGAGCTCGTTGCGCCGGAAGGCCCGAGCGCACATGACGTTCTTGACGACGAGCGCCCGAACACCTTTCTCGCGAAGGGCGGCACGGAATTGCACGGCTTCTTCTGCCTTCAGGCCCATCGTCGAGGCGACCAACAGCGAATCCACGCCCTGCAGGCGCTCCGCCAGTTCGTCGACCATGAGCCGCTTTACCGCCTTGCTCATCACGTTCCCCTTCGGCCTGCGAACAACCAACCACGGACTTTATCCAGACCGCCCCACCCGCCGGAGAGAAGCATGCCGGCCCGCGGAGCACCTCACTCCGGCCCGGGTCGACCACCGGCCGCTGAATGCGGATTGCTTGTCCAGTCTACAACTCCACCCGGATTGCCGGGCTCATCGTCGCCGAAAGCCAGACGCCGCGGATGAAAGCCCCCTTGGCCGTCGTAGGCCTTGAGCGGCGTATGTGATCCACGAAGGCTTCCACGTTCTGTTTCAGCGCGGCCGCATCGAAGGACATTTTGCCCATCGGCCCGTGGAGTAGCCCCGTGGCGTCGTTCCGGTACTCGACTTTTCCGGCGGAGAAATCGCGCACCGCCGCCGCCACGTCGTCGGTAACCGTCCCGGCCTTGGGGCTCGGCATTTTGCCCTGCGGGCCGAGGGTCCGCCCCAGGCGCCCCACCTTGGGCATCATCGACGGGTGGGCCACCGCCACGTCGAAGTCCAGCCATCCGTCCTGGACCCGGGCGACCAGGTCGTCCCCGCCCGCCTCCACGGCGCCGGCTTCCTTCGCCTTCTCGGCCGCGTCTCCCTCGGCGAACGCAATCACCCGCTTCGCCACGCCGAGGCCGGCAGGCAGGCTCACACTCCCCCGCACGTTCTGGTCGCTCTGCCGCGTGTCGATCCCCAGCCTCATGTGAAGTTCCACCGTCTGGTCGAACTTCGGCTGCGGCAGCTCCTTCAACAGCGCGATGGCCTCGTCCAGTCCGTAAGACCGTTTCTCAATCTTCGCGGCCCCCTCCCGATACCGCCTGCTGTGTTTCGCCATCTCCCTCTCCCCGTGGTCCAAGCGACCCGGCGTCGCCGCGGGTCTCCCACCGAGTTTCTCGAAGTTAAGCCCCGGACTCCCCGGGGTCCGCTTCCTCTTCCTCTTCCTCTTCCTCTTCCTCTCCCACGGCGATGCCCATACTTCGCGCGGTTCCCTTGACGATCAGAATCGCCCCCTCGATGTCGGCGGCGTTCAGGTCATTGATCTTCCGTTCGGCGATCTCACGCACCTGGTCCAGGGTCACCCGGCCGACCACTTCCGAGTGAGGTGTTCCGGACCCCTGGGCCACGCCGGCGGCCTGCTTCAGCAGGACCGACGCGGGCGGGCTCTTCACCACGAACTCGAACGAGCGGTCCTGGAAGATGGTGATCTCCACGGGCACGGGCATCCCGTTCAACTCCTTGGTCCGGTCGTTGAACTGCGTGATAAACTGCCCGATGTTCACCCCGTGCTGCCCCAGTGCGGGCCCCACGGGCGGGGCCGGCGTCGCCTTGCCGCCGGGGCAGTGCAGCTTGATCATCGCCGTGACTTCTTTTGCCATTGCCGTATCCTGTTCTGCTTCAGCGGAGGGCCGTTGCAAGCCCTCTCCCGCCGACCCGGATTTTCTAGACCGGTTCGACCATCCAGTACTCGAGTTCCACCGGCGTCGGGCGTCCGAAGATTGTTACGATGACTTTCACCAGCCCTTTTGCCGGCACCACCTCGTCCACCACGCCGTCGAAGTTCTCGAAGGGGCCTTCCTTGATCTTGACGGAGTCGCCCTTGTTGAAGTCGATCTTGAGGCTCGGCTCTTTGTCCGGGCTCTTCTCGGCCTGGCCGAGTAGCTTCTCCACCTCGTGAGAAGACATCGCCGAGGGCTTACTGTATTTGCCGCCCTCGGTGCCGATGAAGTCGCCCACGCCGTTGGTCTCGCGGATCAGGAACCAGGCGCCCTCGGGCACCGTCCCGTCCTCCTTACAGTCGACCTCGACGAAGACGTAGCCGGGGTAAAGCTTGCGCTCGACCACCCGGCGCTTTCCGCCCTTGATCATCGAGACGCTCTCGGTCGGCACGAGAATGCGCGTGATGACCGGCTCCAGCCCCTCGATGCGCACCTTCTCCTCGATGGTCCGGCTGACGGCACCTTCGCGGTTGCTCTGAACGCGTAGCACTAACCAGCGTTTGGACATCCTCGACCTCGAAACTCCGTCCCCGCAGCCCCGTGAGACGCGGCCAACCACCCCGATCATTCCGCCGCAGGCAGAACCTGCAGCCACATAAAACCGTGCGTCCACAGCATATCAATCAAGTAGATAAAAGCCGCAAGGATCATCACCGTCACCAGAACCACCGCCGTGGACCCGACCAGTTCCCGGCGGCTCGACCAGGAGACCTTCTTCATCTCCCCTTCGGTGGCGATCAGAAAGTCGGCGAACCGCTGCATGTTGACCAGCCGATAGATCCCGTAGGCTCCCAGGGCGCACATCAGCACCGGGATACCATAGCGAAGATGCATTCCGTACGGCACCGGGTCCGCGGACCTCAGAAGCCACCGCGTCGTCCCCTCGTTCAGCATCGCCTGTTGCGCCTCCGGGGTAACCGGGTCGCCCTTGGCATACACGGCCCCCCCCGTCTTCGGCCACGGCTCGGCGAAAACCATCTCCAACACGTCTTCTTTGTTAATGTCCTTGCTCTCCGCCTCCGCGGTTTCCACGTAATTCTTCAAAAGCGTGAACGTCCAGACGGACAGCGCGGCCAGCACCGCCGCGAGCCCCAGCGCCGTGAGGCTTCGGGTATACTGTCCCTGACTGCTTTTGTAGATGCTCGGCAGGCCGGGCACACCGCACCTCGCTATCTCGTGGAAGCCGTTCCGACCGGTTCGTCGAAACGCCCCGCTCGCATTCCGCGCCGCACGCGTCGTTCCGGGCAAAGTGGCAGGGGCGGAGGGATTCGAACCCCCATCCCGCGGTTTTGGAGACCGCCGCTCTGCCAGTTAGAGCTACGCCCCTGCGCTTGTGCGCGCCGCAGTCCTATTTCTTCTTGCGCATCTTGTGCAGCGTACGTCTGCGGTCGCGCTTGCAGTATTTCTTCAGTTCCAGCTTCTTCTGGTTTCGCGACTCCACCTGGGTGCGGTAATTCCTCGCGCCGCACTCCGTGCATTCCAACGTGACGTATTCGCGCATGGCTTCCTTACCTCAGCCGGGGTGTCGAAGAGCCCTGCGCGGCCTCCCCGACGGTCTCGGCCCTTGCCGTTTCGAGTCGCTAAGCGCTGATCTTCGACACCACGCCGGCGCCGATGGTCCGACCGCCTTCGCGCACGGCGAACCGCAGCCCCTCTTCCATGGCCACGGGGTAGATCAACTCGGCCTTGACGGTTACGTTCTCGCCCGGCATGCACATTTCCGCCCCACCCAGCAGGTCGATCGAGCCGGTGACGTCCGTCGTCCGGAAGTAGAACTGCGGGCGATATCCCGTGAAGAAGGGCGTGTGCCGGCCGCCCTCTTCCTTGGTCAGCACGTAAATCTCGGCTTCGAAGTGGGTGTGCGGAGTCACCGAGCCCGGCACCGCCAGGACCTGCCCGCGTTTGATCTCCTCGCGTTCGATTCCGCGGAGCAGGCACCCCACGTTGTCGCCGGCGATGCCCTCCTGCAGCGTCTTGTTGAACGCCTCGACGCCCGTCACGGTCGTCTTGGGCGTGTCCTCCGAAAGCCCAACAACTTCCACCGAGTCGCCGACCTTCACTTTCCCTCGCTCGATCCGGCCGGTGGCCACCGTACCGCGCCCCTTGATGCTGAACACGTCCTCCACGGCCAGGAGGAACGGTTTGTCCGTCTCGCGGACCGGTTCGGGAATGTAGTCGTCCAGCGCCTTGACCAGCTCCAGCATCGGTTTCATGTCCTCTTCGGAGCAATCGGCCTTGGTCGCGGGAAGCGCCGAACCGCGAATCACCGGAACCTCGTCTCCCGGGAACTCGTATTCCGAGAGAAGTTCGCGGACCTCCAACTCCACCAGGTCCAGCAGTTCGGGGTCGTCCACGAGGTCGCATTTGTTCAGGAAGACCACGAGGGCCGGGACGTTGACCTGGCGGGCCAGCAGCACGTGTTCCCGCGTCTGCGGCATCGGCCCGTCGGCGGCCGACACCACCAGGATC
>CAZGEE010000098.1:0-6570 GCA_964525035.1 uncultured Anaerolineales bacterium | reverse complement strand
ACCGCCCCGAACAAGAGGCCGGGAAGCATCACACACAGGGCCGCTACGCTTAACCGTTTCATCGTCGCCTCCTTTCTCTACATGTCCCGTCTTCAGGAAATCTAGAACTCGTGAAGACTCACTGCATCGGGCGCCTTTCTCCAATCGGTCTCAGGTACGAGCTTTCCATCCTTGGCACGGTAGATCTTCACCTCGAGGCTTCCCCTCCTGGAATCGGGGGCATAGGCGCAAGGGCCTTGAATACCGTTCTTGTCCAGTCCGGTGAGCCGCTGGTAGGCCTCGTACATGTCGTTGGCGGTGAGATCCTCGTATTTGACGGTCTTGAGCGCCTCCTTGAGACCGGCCACATAGGTGATGCCCCAGGACATTCCCATCCCGTAGACTTCATTGAAATCTTTCATGTCGCCGCGGTATTTTTTCCACTGGTCCGTGACAAAGGCATTCGCCTTGGCGTCCTCTCCTCTCTGAAAGAAAGACACGATCGCCGTCCCTTCCACGGCCTCCGCGTGCACGCCGAGCCCCAGGGCGGTCGGACCCCAGTACCCGTTGAGGAACTGGATCTTCTTGGTAAGCCCAAGGGCGTGGGCGTCCCGGATGATATTGGTGGGGGTCGGATCCACGCCGCCGGCATAGATGTAATCGGCGCCGGCCTCAGCCAACCGGGTGAGATACACGTCATGCTTGAGGGTTCCCGGAGGGAAAAACTCCGGATCGAGGAGCCTGATCCCGAGGGATTCGGCGTATTCTTTTCCACCCCGCAGCGGCTCACGGCCGTAGGGGCTGTCCCAGCTGATAAAACCCACCGTCGGAGAACCTGACTTCCCTTTGGATTTCCAATCTTCCATGACCCAGTCCATGATGGCCGCAAAGGCGTCCTGGTAGGCCGGCCCCCAGATGAAATTCCTTCCTAAATGAGCCTGGAACTCCCCGTCTCCGGGCACAAGTTGGGCCCTTTTGTCCCGCTCAATAAGCCTCGACAAGGCCTTGCCGATGCCGGTGCTGATGGAGTTCACCATGAGCAATCTCGGGGTTCGGCGATACCGCTTGTAGGCCGAAACCGCCCTGGCCACGTCGTACCGGGTGTCTATCCCGATGAACTTGATCTTGATCCCGTTTACACCCCCTGCCGCATTGACCTTTTTGATGTAGTCTTCGAGCCCCATGTCCGCGGGCACGTTCAACCCGGCTATCGGGCCGGTATAGTCCGCCAGGCTCAGGTATGCCACCTCCTTGTCCTCTGCCGAGACGCCGGGACTCCACACGCCCATTGCCAGGCAAAGCGCCAGAAAAATCGAGAGAAAAACTGCCGATTGGTTTCTCATGGTGCCCCCCTTTCCTTGCTTTAAGGTTTCGCATTCAGAGCATTGCTCTTTTCCACGGATGACGAGATCCCTGGAAATACGTGGCCGATGCGATCTAATCCTACCCGCCTCAATAGGCAAACGGGTAAAGCCTGTAGGAAGCCTTGATGATTTCCCACCGGTGTGCGAGCCCCCTCGGCTCGAAGATCAGGAAAATGCTCATCGCCAGACCGAAGGCGACCAGCCCGAGCGCCGCCGCCGTCAGAACCAGTCCCGAGCCCCCGTAGCTGACCAGGGGCAAGGCAATCCCCTTCGTCGGCAGGGCCCCGGTGACCACGCCGATGTTGACCAGCGCCTGAAGCACCACCCACACCATCACGCCGAGCGAGAGCAGGGTGCCGAACCGCTCCGGGGCGTTCCGGGCGACCCGAAGCCCCAGCAGGGCCAGCATCATGAACAGCAGGATCACCAGCGCGCCGCCGGCCACGCCCATCTCCTCGCAAATGATGGCAAAGATGAAGTCCGTCGTATCCTCGGGCAGGTAAAACAGCTTCTGCATCCCGTGACCCAGGCCGCGACCGAACCAGCCTCCGCTGCCGATGGCGATCAGGCTCTGCGTGATCTGGTAACCGGCGCCGCGGGAATCCTGCCACGGGTCCAGGAACACCTTGAGCCGTTCGATGCGGTAAGGAAACATCATGACGAGGGTGGTCAGCCCGGCGCCGACGGGCGGAACGAGCGTGGCGGCGTGCAGCCAGCGGACCCCGCCGGCCAGCATCATCACCCCGCCGACGACGCCCACCAGCACGCCGGTACCCAGATCCTGGTAGGCAATGAGCGCGCAGACCGCCGCCAGGACGGTCGCCAGGGGCAGGAACGTTCGGACGAAGGACCGGGGCCGGCCGCGTTCGCGTGACAGAAACCACGCGAAGAAGACCACGATTGCCGGCTTGGCCAGCTCGCTCGGCTGAAAGGAGAGCTCCATCGGGCCCAGGGCGAACCGGAACCACCGCCGCACGCCGGCCACCGGGGCGCCGAATCGCAGCACCGCCGCGAGCAAGACCACCGTCACCACCAGGCCGCCGATCGCGACCGCCGGGCGGTTCAGGAGGCGATACGGTAGCCGCGCCCCGAGCAGCATCAGGCCGATGGCGAGCGGCACGAACGTGAGTTGACGCACGAAGAGCGGGTAGCGGTCTTCCGGGTTCACCGAGAGGCTGGCCGAGTAGACCATCAGCAGGCCGATCACCATCAGCGCCACGACGTCGGCGAAGAGCATCCGGGCCGTCGGGTTGAGGTGAAAGCCTTTCGGTACTTCGGTCACGTTCGCCTCCTACCGCAGCTTCAGGGTCGCCAGCGCCAGGGCGGCGCACATGGCCCCGATGAGCCAGAAGCGCACGACCGTCTGTGTCTCGGTCCATCCGCTGACGTGGAAGTGGTGATGGATCGGCGTGCCGCCGGAGAAGATCTTCTTCCCCCCTGTCAGCTTGAAGCAGCCCACCTGCAGGATCACCGAGACCGCTTCCATCACGAACACGCCCCCGACGATGAACAGCAGCACCTCCTGGCGGGTCACCATGGCGACCAGGCCGATGGCTCCGCCGAGCGGCAGGCTGCCCGTGTCGCCCATGAAAACGCACGCCGGGTGGCAATTGTACCAGAGAAAGCCCAGCACGGCCCCGAGGATGGCCCCGCAGAAGACGGCCAACTCCCCGGCCTCGGGCACGTGGGGGAACAACAGGTAGAGCGAGTAGTCCACGCGGCCCGCGACGTAGGCCACGGCCATGAAGACCATGGCCACCAGCGCCATACTGCCCGAGGCCAGGCCGTCCATCCCGTCCGCCAGGTTCACCGCGTTGCTGGTGCCGGCGATGACGCACACCGACACAACCATGAACGGAATCAGCGACAGAGCGACCGGGTGCTTCCAGAAGGGCAGGCTCAGCGGCATCGCCTGGCCCGCCTCGGGGAACTCGACGATCGAGGGCAGTTCGATGCCCAGCCGGCCGTACCGCCAGATGAAGGCGCCGAGGATCACCGCCAGGCCGACCTGGAATGCCAGTTTCTCCCAGGAACGCAGCCCCTTGCGCGACTTGACTACCGTCTTGAGATAATCGTCGGCGAATCCCAGCGCACCGAGCCAGACGACCGTCAGGAACGCCAGGAAGATGTAGAAGTTTCCGATGTCGGCCCAGAAGAATGTCGCGACGAGAATGGCCGTCACGATGATGAGCCCGCCCATCGAGGGCGTGTTTTCCTTGCCCGCGTACAGGCTGTTGATGCGCTCGTGGTCGAAGTCGACGCTGCTGCCCACCTTGAGGCGAACGAGCATCTTCACCAGCCTCGGGGCGATCAGCATCGTCAGCAGGAAGCCGGTCAGGACGGCCATGCTGGTGCGGAACGTCTGATAACGAAAGACGTTGGCGAACTTCCAGAGGCCGTGCTCGGCCCAGAAGTCGTGAAAGTGTGTCGCCAGCCAGTAAAGCATGGTTCCGTTACCGGTTTATCGGACATTCGACCCGGCGGACTTGTTTCCCATCGCGCCGGAAAAACCCACTCGTCCGCCGGCCGGGCCCGCGAGCGACCCAGGAGCCCTCGCCGACCCGGCCGACAGGTCGAGTTTACCCCGCAACCGGCCCCGAAGGACCGCCCTCCGGACCCGACGAGTGGGTAGCCACAGTCTGGTAATCGCGCCCCGCCACGCTACCGCGCGGACGGACGCTCGTAAGCTTGCCGGATGGCCTCGACGACCCGCTCCATCCGCATCGCGCGGGAGCCCTTCACCAGCACGACGTCACCCGGAGCCAGCAGGCCCGGCAGCTCCCGCGCGGCCGCCTCGGAGTCCGCGTAGTGTGCCGTGGCCAGGTCACCGACGGCCTCGGCACCGCGCGCCGTGGCAAGCGTTTCCGTGCCCACGGTGACCAGCAGGTTCACGCCCGCGCGGGCCACCGCAGTGCCCAACTCCTGGTGAAGCTCGGCGCTGCGGTCGCCCAGTTCCATCATGTCGCCGAGGATCAGCACGCGCCGCCCGCCGGCCGGCCCGCTACAGAGCACGGCCAGCGCGGCGGCCACGGCCAGGGGATTCGCGTTGTAGCAGTCGTCCAGGATCGTCGGCCCACCGGGGAGCCGCTGGCGGAGGAGCCGCCCCTCCGGGGGCCGATAGCCTGCCAGCCGCTCAGCTGCCTCCTCGTCGGGCACACCAAGGAGCCGGGCCACGGCCACGGCGGCCAGCGCGTTGAGCACGTTGTGCCGGCCCGGCACCGGCAGGTGGATCGGCACGCCCGAGTCGAGCGTACACCGCATGCCGTCGCCCTCGGCGACGACCTCCGTGGCCGTCACGTCGCCTCCTTCGAGACCGTAGGTTCGGACGGCGGCCTGCGTCGCCCCGGCCATCGCCACCACGCGGAGGTCGTCGTGGTTCAGCACGGCCACGCCGTCGGGAGACAACGCGCGGACGAGGTCCTCTTTCTCGCGCGCGACACCCTCGACGCTGACCAGCCCGGCCAGGTGCGTCGGGCCGACACAGGTTACCACCGCCACGTCGGGACGGGCGATCCCGGCGAGGTGGCGCATCTCCCCCGGCCCGCTGGTGCCGAGCTCGACCACGAGATAATCGTCCTCGGGCTCCGACGCGAGAAGGGTCAGGGGTACGCCGATCGCGTTATTGAACGACCGCTCCGCCCACCGCCCCCGCAACCGCCCGCTCAGGACCCGGCCCGTCATCCCCTTCACCGTGGTCTTTCCGCAGGAGCCGGTCACGCCGATCACGGTCCCCCCCAGTCGTCCGCGGTACCACCTCGCCAGGCGGCCCAGGGCCGCGAGAGTGTCCGGAACCACGACCACGGCGCCCGCATAGTCCGCGAGGCCCTTCGCCGCGTTCGCATCGCTGACGACGAGTACGGAGGCTCCGCCTTCGGCCGCCCGGTCAAGAAAGCGGTGTCCGTCGAGGCGGTCGCCGACGAGGGCAACAAAGCACTGGCCCGCGCGCAGGGTCCGCGTGTCGGTCGATACCCCGTTTGCGACCATCTCGCCGGTCCCGGCGATCAGCCGCCCCTCGGTGCTCGCAACGATGTCAGCAACCCGTATGCGCACGGCGCCCCTCCCCTGCATCCCGGTAGCCCAGTTCCCGGAGCGCCTCACGGGCCTTTTCGCGATCGTCAAAGCGGTGGCGGGTGGTGCCGATGAGCTGGTACGGTTCGTGACCCTTGCCCGCAATGACCACCACGTCGCCCTCCCGGGCCATTCCGACCGCCTTGCGGATCGCGGCCGCACGGTCCAAACGCCGCACGGCCCGATCCGGATGCGGGAAGCCGGTCATGACCTCGTCGGCGATGGTCTCCGGGGCTTCCGTGCGCGGGTTGTCGTTGGTCAGGATGACCTGGTCCGCCCAGTGCTGGGCCACGCGGGCCATCCGCGGCCGCTTCGCGCGGTCCCGGTCGCCGCCGCAACCGAAGACCACGATCAGTTGCCCCCTGGTCCATGGCCGCACGGCCGACAGCGAGTTCTCCAGGGCATCGTCCGTGTGGGCGTAGTCCACGAGGACAGCGAACGGCTGACCGCAGGTCACAGGCTCCAGACGGCCAGGCACCGCCCGGAGACTTTCCAGCCCCGCGCGGATCGCTTCCGGGTCCACGCCGAGGGCCTGCGCCGCCCCGGCGGCCGCCAGCGCGTTGCTGACGTTGTGCCGGCCCAGCAGCGACAGGGACACCGGCAGCGAGCGCTCCCCCAGCCGGAGCCGAAACCGCGACCCGCCGATGTCCAGTTCCACGTCCGAGGCGCGGATCGTGTTGCCCGGTTCCATCCCGTACCAGACGACCCGAGCCCGGGTGCTCTCGGCGAAGGAGGACGAAGCAGGGTCGTCCCCGTTGAGCACGGCCACTGCCTCCGACGCGAGCGCCGCAAACAAGCGTCCCTTCGCCTGGCGGTAGCTCACCATGTCCCGGTGATAATCGAGATGCTCGGGGCTCAGGTTCGTAAACACGGCCACGCGGAACGGGATGCCCTCGACGCGCCGCTGGTCGAGCGCGTGACTGGAGACCTCCATGACCGCGGCGTCGCACCCCGCGTCGGCCATCTCCCGGAAATACCCGGCGAGGGCCACCGGGTCGGGCGTCGTGGTCGGGGCGGGCAGTTCGCCGTCGGCAAATTGGTACGAGATGGTGCCGAGCAGTCCCACCCGGCTTCCAGCGGCCTCCAGAATGCTGCGAATCAGATATGTGGTTGTCGTCTTGCCGTTGGTTCCCGTGACGCCGACCACGCGGAGCCGCGC
>CAZGEE010000097.1:0-6619 GCA_964525035.1 uncultured Anaerolineales bacterium | reverse complement strand
GACATTGCTTTCGGCAGACAGGGTGAAGTTGAGGCTGGCCGGGAAGCCGGCCTCGCTTAAACCCGAGACGGTGATCGGCCCGGCCCTCGGCGGCATCCTGGTGGCCTACGAGTTGGCGCGCGCCCTGGGCGTTCGCGGCATCTTCGCCGAACGCCAGGACGGACAATTCCGCTTGCGGCGCGGCTTCGACATAGGGGCGGGCGAGCGGGTGTTGGTCGCCGAGGACGTCGTCACCACCGGCGGATCGCTCATGGAGGTGATCAAGCTGGTGCGCCGGCGGGAGGCCGAGGTGGTCGGCGTGGCCAGCCTGATCGACCGCACGGGGGGCCGTGAGCCCGCGTTCGGAGCCCCGTTCTTCAGCTTGCTGACGATCGAGGTGCCGAGCTGGCCCGCGGAGCAGTGCCCACTGTGCCGCGAGGGCGTCGCGCTGGTGAAGCCGGGCAGCCGAGACCGACCGGCCAAATGAGGGCAGGCAGATGATTCTCAGCATGACGGGACAAGGTGTCGCCCGGCGCGAGGACGCCGACCTGAGCCTCTGGACCGAGGTGCGATCGGTCAATAATCGGTACCTGCGAATCAGCTTTCGCACGCCGGAGTTCCTTTCCCCCCTGGAGCCCCGGATCGAGCAACGAGTTCGATCGCGCCTGACGCGCGGAGCCGTCACGGTCGTGATACACTGCAAGCGTCTGGGGCCGGAGCGCGTGCCTCCGATCGACGAGGAGGCGGCGGAAGGGTATGCGAAGAAACTGAAAGATCTGGCCGGCCGGCTGGGGCTGCAGCCGGAGTTGAGGCTGGCCGACCTGCTGGCCCTTCCCGGCCTGCTGACCGAGGAAAGCGAGCAGGACGCCGAACCCTTCGCCGACCGCGTGCTGGAGTCGGTCGAATCGGCGCTGGACGACTTCGAGACGATGCGCCGCCGGGAAGGCGAGGCCCTGCAGAAAGAGCTTCGGCGCCACACGGAGGAAGTTCGCGGGCACCTCGAGGTCATCAACCAGCAGGCCCCCCTGGTGGTGGAGCAGTACAGGGACCGCCTGCTGGAGCGGACCACCGCCCTCCTGAAGGAATCCTCGGTCGAGCTTGCCCGGGAAAGCCTGCTTGCGGAGGTCTCAGTCTTTGCGGAGCGAAGCGACATCACGGAGGAAGTGGCCCGGCTGGCGTCCCACCTGGACCAGTTTGAAGGACTCCTGGACGGAGACCGGGCCGCCGGGAGAAAACTTGAATTCGTGGCCCAGGAGATGCTCCGCGAGGCCAACACGATCGGAGCCAAGGCCGGCGACGCCGAGATCGGCCGGCGCATCGTGGAGGTCAAGGCGGCGGTCGACCGTCTTAAGGAACAGGTGCAAAACGTGGAGTGACCGGTACCGGGTGGCAGCATGCCGATCGAGATGATCAATATCGGGTTCGGCAACAGCGTGGCGACGGCGAGGGTGGTCGCCGTGGCGCGGGCCGACAGCTCGCCCGTCAAGCGCCTGATGGATCATGCCGCGGAGGAACACCGGCTGGTCGACGCCACCAGCGGACGAAAAACCCGCAGCGTGCTCGTCCTGGACTCGAACCACGTGGTGCTGTCGCACCAGAATCCCTCCACCATCCGGGACAAGCTGATCGGGCGAACGCCGGCAACCGCCGATGACGAGGAACCGCAGGAGACCCTCGCGTGATCGACCGCCTGCGGCCAAACCAGGGGGAGAGCCTCGTCGTCGTCAGCGGGCCCTCGGGGGTCGGCAAGAGCACGGTGGTCCGCGCCCTGCTGGAGCGCATGCCGGAACTCTCGTTCAGTGTCTCCGCCACCACGCGGCCTCCGCGAAAGGGAGAGACCGACGGCGCCGACTACCATTTCCTCAGCCGGGAGGAATTCCAGCAGCGTATTGCCGACGGAGGCTTCATCGAACACGCCGAGGTGTTCGGACACCTGTACGGGACTCCGGTGGAGGAACTGCGGCGCGCGGAACAGTCCGGTCGCATGCTGCTGATGGAAATCGACGTCCAGGGAGGCATTCAGATACGCCAACGGTTTTCCAGAGCCCTGCTGATTCTTCTGATTCCGCCCTCCTTGGAGGTGGTGCGGGAAAGGCTTGCGGGGCGGGGAACCGAGGACGCCGAGGCATTGGAAGCCCGCTTCAACCAGGCCAACGAGGAATTGCGCAGCGCCCGAAAGAGTGGGGCCTATGATGCCGTCGTCGTAAACGATACACTGGAGGACGCGGTTCGGAAGGCCGAAACGCTGATCAGGAAACATCGGAGGACCTCGTATGATTGAAGCCCTTAAGGGAGACGAGATCGTCAGGAAAGTCGGCGGACGGTTCAAGGTGGCCGTGCTGATGCAGAAGCGGATGGTCGATATCGCCTTCGGCGCGCCCCTGATGGTGGAGCGCGGCAACCGAACGCTGATGGAGGTCATCGTCCAGGAAATTCTCGAGGACAAGATCTCCCTCGACACTTCGAGCGGGTTGATGGATGTCGAGACCGAGGAGGAAGCCCTGCCGGAGGAAGGCGAGGAAGCAGGACAGTAGCCTCCTTCGTACCGTGTCCGGAAGGCGAGAACCGATGCCTGAGCCCAACGACAAGTTCAGCGGGCGGAACCTCCTTGTCGGCGTCACTGGCGGGATTGCAGCCTACAAGACGGCAATCGTGGTCTCTCGCCTGGTGGAACGAAAGGCCAACGTGCAGGTAGTCATGACGGAGGCGGCGACGCGCTTCGTGGGGCCCGCCACGTTTCGCGGCCTGACGGGCACGCCGGTGTATCTCGACCTCTGGGAGCCGGCCGAGCGGGACCGCGGCACGCACATCAGCCTGGCCGACTGGACCGAGGCTTGCGTGGTCGCCCCGGCCACGGCGGACATCCTGGGCAAGATGGCCTGCGGCCTGGCCGATTCGCTGCTGCCAACCCTGATCCTCGCCCTGGAGGCGCCCGTGCTCCTCGCCCCGGCGATGAACGAGCGCATGTGGGCCAAGGCCGTCGTACGCGAGAACGCCGACAAACTGGCCACGCTGGGCTACCATTTCGTCGGGCCGGCCCGCGGCCGGCTGGCGTGCGGCGACGAAGGCGAAGGCCGGATGAGCGAGCCGGACGAAATCATCACCGCCCTGGAGCAACTGCTCTCCGAGCCGGACGAGCAAGCGTCCGGGGCCAAGCTGGCATAGCAACGGCGGTCCTTCGTGAACGTGCTGATTACGGCGGGTCCGACCCGCGAGTATCTCGACGACGTGCGATACCTGTCGAACGCCTCGACGGGCCGAATGGGCTACGCCCTCGCCACGGCCGCGAAGGAGGCCGGTCACGAGGTCACACTCGTCCACGGTCCCACGGCCGAGTCCCCTCCCCCGGTTCACAAGGCCGTCCCGGTCACCAGCGCCGAGGAGATGCTCGCCGCCGCGCAAGCGGAGTTCTCAACCTGCGATGTGCTGATCGCCTGCGCAGCCGTCAGCGATTACCGCCCGCGCGAGCGCCGGGCGGGAAAGATCGCACGCCACGACACCGAAACGTTGACGATCGAACTCGTTCGCAACCCGGACATCGTTGCCACCTTGGCCGCCCGGCGGAGTCCGGGGCAAACGGTCATCGGTTTCGCGCTCGAGTCTGACAAAGCGGAGGCCGGCGCCCGCCGCAAGCTCGCGGAGAAGAAGCTGGACGCCATTGCGTTGAACAGTCCTGGCGCCATAGGCGCCGCCGACACGGAAATCACGGTCTTCTTTTGCGGGGAGGGCGAGCCCGAGACCGTTCGAGGAAGCAAGGAAGACGTGGCAAAGCGTCTGGTCGCCATCGCCGAGAGGCTGGCGGAGGACGGGAAGAGGAACTGACGCGGCTCGTAGTCCCCGGCCCGGCACGGCTTCCCGGGCGCCTGGCGCAAGGGGACCCACCGCCTGAGATTTCGACGGCCGATTTAGGTGCTGAAATCGCCGTCGGCTGCCGTTCTATAACCTAAAGCGAAAGGTCCGATAATGACGATAACGCTGAAGGTCCGACGTAAAGAGGGCTGCGAGGACTTGCCGACTCCGCGCTATATGAGCGACGCGGCGGCCGCGATGGATTTGTGTGCCGCGAATGAGGAGCCGTTCGAGCTGAGCCCGGGTGACGTCAAGCTCGTCCCCACGGGGCTCTACGTGGCGATCCCCAAAGGGTACGAGGGCCAGGTTCGCCCCCGAAGCGGGCTGGCACTGAAGCACGGGCTGTTGATCGTGAACTCCCCGGGGACGATCGACTCGGACTATCGCGGCGAAGTCGGCGTGATCGTCGGGAACGTCGGCTCCGAGCCGTACACGATCGAACGCGGAACACGGGTCGCTCAACTGATCATCGCGCCGGTGGTCCGTGCCACGGTCCAGGTGGTCGAGAAGCTGGACGAGACGGAACGCGGCGGCGGCGGATTCGGCCACACCGGAAGTCATTGATCGGTGCCGACGTGGCCAACCGCTCCGTGTCGTGGGAGGCAACATGGCGACGTCCAAGCGGGTGATCCTGTTTCGCATCCTGATCCTAGCCGTCTTCTTCCTCCTCGTTTTCCTGCTGGCGAGCTTGCTGACCTACTCGGCCGACGATCCGCCCGCCGGTCAGCCGCAACATACCCATAACCTCTGCGGCACCGCGGGGGCCTACGCCGCGCACGGCATGGTCGTTGCTCTCGGACTCGGCAGCTATCTGGCCATCGGCCTCGCATTCGCTCTGATGCTGCCTTACGTGGCCCGCGGGACCCTGAACCGGCGCTATGTCGCGGCGGCGGTTCTGGCCACTGCCCTGCTCTTCGTGACCGTGAGCCTCGCGTCGTTCGATCCCGCCGGTGATTCTCACCGCCTCTACGACCCGGACCGCCCCATCAACAACGCGTGCGGGGTCGCCGGCGCCACGGTGGCGTACTATGTTGCGGCCTATGTGGGAGTGGGGGTCTGGATCGCCCTGGTCGGGGCGTACGTTTTCGTGGCGGCCCTGATCGCCCGCCACGCCATCGGCGACCGCCTGTTGCGAGGCATCGGGGTGGCGCTGCTGGTGTGTGTCGCTTCCGCGCTGGCCGCGGTGTTCGAACACCAGGGTATCCTTCAGCGGCAACCGCAGGACGTCCTTCCCGAGGGCACGGGCGGCGTGCTGGGGCTCTTCCTGGCAAACCTGTTCCTTGGCCGCGTCGGCCTGCTCGGGACCTACCTCCTGCTCTCGCTGGTCGCGGTGGTCGGGTTGCTGCTGTCGACGGACACCGTAATCCTGCTGTTCCCGCTGGCAATCTGGCGTCACCTGAAGAAGCGTCGGGTGGCCCGGCTGGAATCGTTACGAACAGCCGCCGACCGCCTTCGCCGGGGCCTGACGGCCGCGCGGCAGGCCGTTGCCGCCGCCGCGGTCGAACCGGCAGCACGAACCGAGGCAGCCGAGTCCGAGCCGGACACCGGCACCGTAGACGAGCCGTCACCTAAGAAGCGGGAAGGCAGCGCGGAGCTGCCGCGGGACCGGTCCTTCGAGCGTAGCAAACCCCGCATCCGCTCGCCCAGGGAGCAGGCGCCGAAGCCTTCCCCTGCAGAGGGTGGGGCCCAGATGAAACTGATCGACCGGGCCGAAGGACCGGGCGACGAGATGCCGGCCTACTCCTTCCCGCCGCTGGACCTGCTCAGCCCGGCGGAGCCGTTCGACATCTCGGCCGAAGAGGACCGCATCCGCGAGAACAGCGAGAACCTCGAGGCCACCCTCCGAGAGTTCGGCGTCGAGGCCCAGGTGGTCGGAATCGACACGGGGCCCGTGATCACGCAATACGAAGTCAGCCTCGGAGCGGGCATCAAGGTGGGCAAGGTCATCGGCCTGTCGGACGACCTGGCGATCGGTCTCCGGGCGCCCAGCGTGCGGATCGTGGCGCCGCTGCCCGGCCGGGGAACCATCGGCATCGAGGTCCCCAACGAGGCGACCAAGATCGTCCGCCTCCGCGAGGCGATGGAGGACGGCCTGCCGCTGGCGAAGCGTCACAACCTCCCGCTGTTCCTGGGCAAGGACTCGGCCGGCAACCCGCTCGTTCGCGACCTCACGGCCATGCCGCACCTGCTGATCGGCGGAACCACGGGCAGCGGAAAGAGCGTCTGCCTGAACTCGATCATCTCCAGCCTGCTGTTCACGCGGAGCCCTCGGGACGTCAAGCTGATCCTGGTGGACCCGAAGATGGTGGAGATGGCCATGTTCGCCCGCCTGCCCCACATGATGTGCCCCGTCGTGAACGACATGTCCAAGGTCTACAGCATCCTGGAATGGCTCATCGGCAAGATGCAGGAGCGCTACGGCCTACTGGCCGAGGCGGGCGTCAAGAACATTGTCGGCTACAACGCCCTGTCCCGTGAACAGATCATCGAGCGGTTTCAGCCTTCGAACGAGCAGGACGAGCTCCGGCTGACGTATCACATGCCGTACATCATCCTGATCGTCGACGAGTTGGCCGACCTGATGATGAGCGCGCCGAAGGAGGTCGAGGCCGCCATTACGCGCCTGGCCCAGAAGTCCCGCGCCGTGGGCATCCACCTCGTCCTGGCCACACAGCGGCCGAGCGTGGACGTCGTCACGGGCCTGATCAAGAGCAACCATCCCTGCCGGATCGCGTTCCAGGTGGCCAGCCGCGTGGATTCCCGCACCATCATCGACAGCATGGGGGCCGAG
>CAZGEE010000096.1:0-6633 GCA_964525035.1 uncultured Anaerolineales bacterium | reverse complement strand
CGCCCAGATGCGGGCGTAGTGCAGGCCGTCCTTCTGCCAGCGTTTGAGGACCTCGAACTTCTCCACAAATCCCTCGCTGTACGTCAGGACCTCGTCGCGCACCAGGCGGTCGTTCTTCACGATGGTTTCGGCGTCGACGAGGACGCCGAGGGTCTGTTCGATGGCCCCGGAAAAGGCGTCCTGCATCGCCTGTTCCGGATCGGTCCCGACGCCGGTGACCACGGCTTTCACCAGCCGCGGCGAGGAACCGCTTCCCGCCGCCTCCCGTCCGAAGTTCACGTCCACCGAGTTACCGCGGCCGGGCGAGGCGGTGCCGTTCGGGGAAGAGATCTGCGCGGCAGCACCGGTGGACGGCTCGCCCGCCGGCGAGGGATCGGTCGCGTCCCCTCGTTTTGCGACGGCCTTCGCCACGCCCTTGGCGAAGTCCACGATGTGCTCCAACCCACCGCGGGTGTGGCGGACGATTCCGTTTCCGGCCTGTTCGGCGACTCCGGGCCCGCTGTCGCTGCTGCCGGCCTCCCTTATGACCTCTTTCACGAGATGCTTAGGGAGGATCGTCCGGGGCGTCCCCGGACTGACGACCGAGTAACTGGTGCCCTCGTCGCGGACCTCGCCTTCGTATCGGTCGCCGTCCTTCGTCATGAGGACGTCGGCCGGGAGGACTGTGGGGCCCAGAAGTAGCAACAATGGAGCCGCAAGCGCCGCAATGCAACTGGTTGTTGTTCTTTTTGGCATTGTCTTCCCCTTTCACGTCGAACCGAACTCCGCGTTGGTCATCTCGCTCGTGGACTCTCGCAGCGTCTGAGGCCCTACGGCGCCTCAGCGTTTCCTCTTCTACTCTCTGCCAACAAATCCCGATTCATAATTTTGGCTTCCACCGAGGCGATTCTCTTGAGACTCTCAGTTTCCACTTCGAATACAAACTCGTTGCAGAAGCTCGTTGCTAACACAGCATTCACATTCTTCGCTCCTGCGCACTGCAAATATGGCAGAATCACCAGCTGCCGACGATTGGCGATCTCGTTGAGCATACTGCTGCGTTTCGGCATCTCCTCGCCCCACCAAAGTAGCGAGGTACAAAGTATTTCGCTCTGCTCAACAAATATGGGGCTGGCGAACACTACTTTGCCGCTGCTGGAAGTTTTGAACGCCGCCTTCACTTTCGAAGCACGCAGTTCCTTGCCTGCTGAATTGTAAATGGTTACTGACACCATTGGGACTGCGAGACTTGCTTTCGCTAATGGCGCGTGCGTTCTCTTATCAAACCAGAATACAGAAGCTCTTGTCTTCCCCCGACCTTTGACAACCGCCAAGCCATAACGGACTCTGTTCGTCGGCGTCTCTGGTATTAGCGTGATATCCTGGTTCAAAGCATAGCAGCGCGTCCACTCAGCCCGCGGAATAGAAACGTACCCCCACCCGTCGTGCTTCCGTTTCTCTGGTGGCACGCTCAGTTGCTCCACGGGCCATCGGTTACCCGCACGGCCTGTGTGACTAATAAGTGGATCCCCACAATCTGCGGGATTCCAAGAAACGGTTGTCGTCCCTTCCGCTACCTGTCGGAAAACTCGCTCAGCGTCGGATAGCCACTTACTGTATTTCCGTTCGTCAAGGCTGAAACGGACTTTGATACCGATCCGCGTCTGCTCCCCTTTAGACTCAATGATCCTCGGTTCTCCTTGGACATCCACGCCGAGTACGTTGGCGGGGAAATCCGCGAAGACCTTTCGCATCAAGGCCGCGCCGCTTTCGGCCCGCTTCACTCGCGTAGTGGCTTCTGCAAAAAGGTCGGAACCGCTGATTTTCTTTACCGCCACATCGGCGGCTTTAAGCCGCTCGACAAGTTGGCCAACAAGGACCTTTGCCCGAATGGAAGCGTGGTGTAGGCCCTCCTTCTGCCAGCCGCGAATGACCTCGTAGTGCTTGATAAACCCTCGGCTGTAGGTCAGCACCTGCTCTCTCAGCAACTCGTCGTTCCTGACCATTGTTTCGGCATCCACGAACACGCCGATAGCCTGCTCCACGGCGCGTGAAAAGGCGTTTTCCAGCGCCTTCTCGGGGCTCACTCCCAGCCCAGTCACGACAACCTCGAGAAGTCGGGGTTCCTCTTTCGCCTTGGATTTGCCGCCGAGATCTACCTCGACCACACTCCTGCTCCACTCGTCCGAAGTGTCTTCGATCTCGCGCTCACTCCCGGGAGCCGGTTCGGCCTGTTTGTCCTCGATGATCTCTCGAACCACACCCTTCGGCCAGTGCATCGTGGCCCCGTCCGGCGTGACGATCTGGTATTTGTCGCCCTCGTCGGTGACCTCGCCCTCGATGCGCCGGCCGCTCTTGAGGACCAGCACATCGGCCGTTGCACCCGCCGGCCACAACCACGCCACCGAACCCGCGAGAAGCACCAGGGCCAGAGAGATGAGTTGGGTCCGCATCGGTTGCCGTTCCTTTCAGCCCAAGGGAGGTCAGATAGCCGCGGGGCAAGCAACGCGGGGCCCGCCGGGGGCGGACCCCGCTCCCCCCTCGATTACAGGTCTTCGTCGGAACCGACCTTGCCCGTCGGCCCTTTCTCGACGCCATCGCCGGGCCGGTCGATCTCGGAGTCCTCCTCGTCAGTGAATCCCTTCCGGCCGCCCGCCTTGCCACCGCTGTCACCAACCGGTTGGACGATATCGGCCTCGCGCATGGCCTTGGCCGTAGCGGCCGCGGCGTCCGTCAGGCTCGGCACGTAGACGGACATCGCGTAGGCCCAAGCATGGTTCTCGTTGAACCAACTCTTGGTGTTGACGCCGGGTGGCAGGATGCCCTTGCGGGCACTCTTATACATGTGGGTGGACTGGAGCCGCGCGACGAACGACTGCCGGGTCTCCTCGAGTTTGCGGACGGCGGTGGGGTCCTCGGCGGCGAGGGGGTCGTCCGCGTTCAGCGGCTCGAACTCCCGGATCTCGTCCTGGAGGGAATCTACCACGCTGCCTTTCCACGAAGCCTTGTCGCCGATGATGAGGCCGCAGAGGGCATCCTTGGCCCGCATGCGGGCGATCTTCTGGGCCGCCAGGTTCAGTTTGCTCTGCACCGCCGCGTGTTCGCTCGTCCGGACGATCATGCTGCCGAACCCCACGAAGGCCGTCTCACCCGTCTTGCGCATCTGCACGATGCGGCCGCCGACGGGCGGGACGAGGCCCGAGGTGACCTCGGCGATGACCTGGTTCAGGCCGTCGCGCAGGTTCTCCGCTTCGACCACGTGCGGTGCGGGGCGGGCCATCTGGCCGCGCGTCTTCGGCGTCGTCACGATGGAGACGTAGACGGAGTTCTGGGCCGTGTTGTCCTTGACCTCGTAGACGACGAATCCGCGGAGCATCATCTCGACGGCCTGTTTAAGCGATTCCTCGCTTTGGGTCGAGATGTTGGTCATTTCCTCGTTGGGCAGATTGATGTTGACGAGGGCCTCGCGAACCTCCTCCTTGCCCTCGTTGCTCAGGCCGCCGAGGGTTTCGGCCAGGTTCGCCTTGGCCTTGACGAACGCGATGACGTAGGCCTTGCGTTTCGCGATGCGCGTGGCGACGGGGTTGGCCATCGTACGGTACGTCGCAGCCCCGGTCGCGACGAAGCCGAACCCCGAGGGGAACGTGACCATCCGGGCCCCGACTTCCTCGATGTTTTCGGCCAACTGCTTCTGGTTTTCCTCCACCGCCGCATTCATGGCGTCCTGGGCGGTGGCCGCCTCGACGACCCCGTCCTTGATCCGGACCTTCTCGGGTTCCTTGACGTCGGACGGGCCACCGCGAACCGGCGGGAGGAAGTCGTCCGCCGTCACCTGGGCGGAGGCAGCCGCACCAATTGAGAGCGTGGCCAAGGCGACGAGTGAGAACAGCAGATTCCTGAGCCGTGACATGGCGCATTCCTTTCTTGCCTACGGGTGATCCTTGTTCGGAGTCTCGGTTTGCTCGCCGGCGTTCTCCGGGCCGGACGAGATCGTGTTCAGCAGTTTCTGCGATGCCGCACGGTAGGCCTGCTCCGCCAGTTGCTGGGCCCCCTTCTGCTCGAATTGCAGTGCCACGTCGCCCGCCTTCTCGAAGAATTCGGGCGTGCCGGTTTCGCCGAACGTGCGCAGGGCTTCCGTCAGGACCCGCACGGCGTCGTCGGCCTGGCCCAACTCGGCAAAACAGCGGGCGGCGTCGAGGTACAGGGCCTGCGAGACCAGTTCGCGGGCGTGGAGGTGAGGCCACAGGAGAATGGCGTCCTTCCAGTTGCCGCGCGCCATCAGGTCCCGGGCCTGGCGATGCATGACGTCGCGATAAGCCGTCCGCACTTTCTCGAGTTCCGCCGGGGCAAGGAGATGGGACTTCAGTTTCCCGGCATCGGCCACTACGTACGCCGCGGCGAAGTCGTCCTCCACGGCCGCTCCGTGACGGATTCCCTCGACGGAGCCGGTGACACGCAGGCTGCCCGCCGCCTCGACGACGGCACGGCCGAGGGTGGTGGAATCCGTGAGGTCGTTCTCGGCGTACTGGTCGAGCAGCGACTTGCCTCGCAGGAGTTCCTGGACGGCCAGCATGTGGGTCAGTTCAAGCAGCGCGGGCACGGAGCGGCGACCGGCTTCTCCCTCCGGCAGGCGTTTGGCCGCCAGCCCGAACAGCGTCGAATCGTCCCGGCCGGACCAGCGCGCCTGGTCGGGATGTTGCCGGAGAACGGTTCGCATCGATTCCAGCAGACCAGGAGGCAGTTCCGTCTGGCCAAGGAAACGCGCCATGGATGCGGCGGCGGCCTCGTCGGGCGCGGCCCTCTCCAGCGAGACGGTGAGGCGCTCGATCTGCTCGGTTTTGGCGTGGACCGTCCGCGTGGCGGGACGGAAACCGTCCCGCTCCACATGGACCGTGTGCGGGCCGGGTGCGACCTCGAACAGGCCGTCCGTCGTCCCGGCCTCCTTGCCGTCGATGATTACGCGGGCGTCAGAAGGTTCCGAGCGGACGTAGATCCGGGTCGGAAGCGGTGCGGCACGGGCCGTTGGACAGGCCAGAAATGTTGCCGCGGCGGCTATCAGCAGGATACGGTGCATGAGACGCTCCTCCGGCACGCGGTTCCTGGACTTTCGCATCGTCCGGGACGGGCGACCGCTGCCCTTTCACCCCCCTATATGCGCTAGGGGAGCGTCATCTGTCGCGGATTTTGAAAAACTTCGCAAGTCGCAGTCTAAAAGCCATCCTGCCACATTGCAAAGGCAATATCGGTTCCAACGGCTCTCGGGGCCGAAGGTGGACGGAATGCCTGGGATGGTTGGGCTTGAGAAGGCGAACGCGTCCCGATATCATGGGCCACTGCCGACTGAAAGCCGTCAAAGGTCCCAAATGGACTCAGCAACCAGCTCAACGCTTTTGAACCGCATGCGTGAGGCCGCTGGGCCCATGGCGTGGCGGGAATTCTTCGACCGTTACTGGCGGGCCATGTACGCCTTCGCGTTGCGTCAGCGGTGTTCGGAGCACACCGCGGAGGATGTGGTACAGGACGCCATGTTGGCGGTCTACAGGAACATTGGCGTCTTCCATTACGACCGATCCCGGGGCCGGTTCAAGAATTGGCTCCTGACACTCGTGCAACAGAAGATCGCCCTGCGCCGACGCCGGGAAGCAGGCAAGGAAGCGGCGTTCGGAGGCAATGAGAATCCCCTGGTTCGCAGGGAGCCCATGGCCAATGGGGTCTCGCCCGAAGCAGCCTGGGAAGCCGTTTGTGAGAACGCGCTGCTTCTGGCGCTGCTTGATGTGATTCGCAGGGAGGTCCGGCCCGAAACCTATCAGGCGTTTGAACTGACCGCCCTGCACGAGCTGCCCGTCTCCGAGGCCGCCGATCTGACGGGGCTCTCGCCGAACGCCGTCAGCCAGGCCCGCCGCCGCGTCCTGGATCGGCTGGGTGAACTCGGGGCGCCGTACGCCCGGAGCGGCCGTCTCCGTCAGCGGGTCAAAGAAGCGATGTCGCTGTGTGAGAACCCGCGGGCGGAGCGAACCTTAACCCGACGCGTCGAAACCACCATGCAGTCAACGAGGGGATAGTGCCCCGTGGAACAGGCATCCGCCGGCTCCGGTTCCCAGCGCCCCGATCCTCCCGCCTTGCCGGACCTCGAGCTCATCCGGCACGTGGGCACCGGGGGTTACGGCCACGTGTGGCTGGCCCGCAATCAGGTGACCCGCGCCCTGCTGGCGGTCAAGACGATCCACCTGGACCAGGGCGAGGACGGGGCTCGGGCCGCTCGCGAGATCGGTGCCCTCATTCGGTTCGAGGCCGAGGTTCGCAGCCCCCACGAGAACCTGTTGACCATCCACCACGTCGGCCGGACCGACGACGTGGTCTATTACACGATGGACCCGGCCGACGACGTCTCGGGGCAGCCCGCTTCGGCGGACGCCTCGTACCGTCCCTGCACGCTGGAGGCGCTGCTCGACAACGGGCCGCTGGCTCCCGAAGTGTGCCTGCGCAACGCCCGGCAACTCCTGCAAGGGGCCGCCCACCTTCATGAGAACGGCCTGGCGCACCGGGATATCAAGCCGGCGAACTGCCTCTTTACGGGCGGGACCCTGAAACTAGCGGACTTTGGTCTCCTCACGGCGGCAGAAGGCTCGGCCTCGGTGGTCGGAACCCGCCCCT
>CAZGEE010000095.1:0-6640 GCA_964525035.1 uncultured Anaerolineales bacterium | reverse complement strand
GGCCCGTGGTCGTCTGGAACTGCACGCGGCGGTGCAACCTGCGGTGCCTCCACTGCTATGCCGGAAGCGGTCCTTCCGTTGACACCAGCGGCGAGCTGTCGACGCGCGAGGCGGTCGGCATGATCGACGACCTGGCCCGCTTCGGCGTTCCCGTGCTCCTGTTTTCCGGCGGGGAGCCGGTGACGCGCCCCGACCTATTGGAACTGGTTCGGCACGCGCGATCGCGCGGCCTCCGGTGTGTCCTGTCGACCAACGGCACGCTGATTACGCCGGACCTCGCCGAGGCGATCCACGCCGCCGGGGTAGCCTACGTGGGGATCAGCCTGGATGGTATCGGCGAGGTGAACGATCGGTTCCGCGGCGTCCCCGGGGCGTTCGAGAAGGCTGAAGCGGCCTTCGGCTATCTCAAGGACTGTGGCCAGCGGGTAGGCCTCCGGATGACCCTGACGCAAAGCACGGCGGCCCAGCTCGACCGCGTGTTCGATTTCATTGAGGATCGGGAGATCGACCGGGCCTGCTTCTATCACCTTGTCTACGCCGGCCGGGGCAGGGAAGCCGCAAGTCAGGACCTTTCCCTTCGGCGGTCACGGGAGGTCGTCGACGCCATCTTTCGGCGGACGGAGGACCTGTGCCGCCGGGGTACCCCCAAGGACATTCTCACCGTGGACAACGCGGTGGACGGGGTGCACCTTTACCGGCTGCTCCGTGAGTGCGAACCCGACCGGGCCGCGCAGGTTTATGAGCTGCTGGCATGGAACGGTGGCGCGGCCGGTGGAACCGGGGCAGGGCTCGGCTGCGTGGACGCAGTGGGCGACGTTCATCCGAACCAGTTCTGGACGTCCCGCATGCTGGGCAGTGTCCGGCAGCGCCCGTTCAGCCGGATCTGGACCGACTTGAGCAACCCTTTGCTGGCGGGGCTGCGCGACCGCCTGCCTCGGCTGAAAGGCCGTTGCGGGGCCTGCCGATGGAAAGCGATATGCGGCGGGGGGTCGCGCGTTCGCGCCGAGGCGGTGTTCGGCGACCCCTGGGCTCCCGAGCCGGCCTGCTATCTCTCGGACGAGGAGATCGGCCTGGAGCCTGAGGCGCGCGAAAGACTTCGCCTCGCGGGCGAGGTGTATCCGGTTCCCGAGCCGTTGGCCGACTGAGTTCACTGCCACTCCCGCTGGCCCCCCCGGCCGGTACATCGGATCACGTGGCCCTGCGCCGCCCTCCGCGATCCCGAAGCCCGGCGAGACGGGGACTGACTCCATCGCCGGCTCCGGAAAGGGACGCTTACGTTGACAGGTCGTTCCGGCGGGAGTATGATGCCTGCCCTGTTGTCCGCGAATTCTCGCGTTTCCGGGAGGGCAAAGGGCTTCTCGGACCTTTGCTGCGCTGCGGCCCGCTGTTCAGGCTGAACCGGCTATTTGCCGATAAATACCCGGACGCTTTGCGCACGCGGTGTTCGAGATAGGAAGGACCATGGCGGAGGCCCAGGAACAACCTAGCTCCGGGGACGGTTGGCCCATGTGGCTGCGCACGGGCTCGGTGGCTCTGGTTCACCTCCTCCTGTTCACCCTGTCCTTCTGGGGCGCGTATTTTCTGAGCCTGGACTTCAAAGTCCCTCCGGTGGTGACCGACGCGGCCAGCTATCCGGAATACGCCAAGTACTGGCCCAGCCTCTGGACCTTCATCGGCTTCGTGCTGGCGATCAAGCTCTCGGTGTTCTGGTACTTTCGGATGTACCGGAGCTGGGGGCGGTACGTAGGCGTGCAGGATCTGATCGAGACCTTCAAGGCCAGTCACATATCCACCGCGGCTTTCGTCGTCTTCGTCCTGCTGTTCAGCCTCCTGGTCGAGTTCTGGAGCGAGACGCCGCCGCCGCGGGTTCCCGGCGCCGTCTTTATCATCGACTGGGCGGCGACCATCGCCCTGGTGGGCGGCGTCCGTTTCGGCATCCGGATCTACCGGGAAGGGATGCGGCCCATCGCGCCGGGCGGGTTGACCAACGTCCTCATCGTCGGGGCCGGTGATGCCGGCGAAGCCGTGCTTCGCGAGATGCAACGGCTCCCGGTCGAACGCTACCACGTGGTCGGTTTTGTCGACGACGCGCCGGGGGTGATCGGGTCACGCATTCACGGCGTGCCCGTCCTCGGCGACACCAGCCAGATCGGCAGGATTTGCGAGCGGGAAGAGGTGGAGGAGCTCGTGATCGCACTGCCGCACCCGACGCGGCAGCTCCTGCGCCGGATCATCGAGTTCTGCAAGGGATCGAAGCTCGTCTTTCGACTCGTGCCGGGTGTCGCGGATCTGATCGAGGGCCGGGCCGACCTGACGCATCTGCGCGAAGTGGACATCAACGACCTGCTGGGCCGCGAAGAGGTCAGCCTCGACGTCGAAAGTATCGGGCACATGCTCGACGGGAAAACGGTGCTCGTCACGGGGGCCGGGGGCTCGATCGGTAGCGAAATGTGCCGCCAGGTGCTCAAGTTCCAGCCGAAGGAACTTATCCTGCTGGACCAGGCGGAAAACAGCCTCTTCTACGTGGAGCGGGAACTGCGGGAGAAGTTCCCGGAAGCCGACCTGCGACCCGTCATCTGCGACGTGTACGACCGCGAACGCCTTCACGACCTCTTTGAGGAGGCCCGACCGCAGGTGGTGTATCACGCCGCCGCTCACAAGCACGTTCCGCTGATGGAGCTGAATCCCGGAGAGGCTGTTAAGAATAACATCTTCGGAAGCAAGAACGTGGCGGACCTGTGCGGCGAGTTCGGCGCCGAGGCGATGGTCATGATCTCCACCGACAAGGCGGTGAACCCCACCAGCATCATGGGCTGCACCAAGCGCCTCGCCGAGATGTATTGCCAGTGGCTCAACACCTCCCGCCGCGTGGAGAAGACACGGTACGTGACGGTCCGCTTCGGGAATGTCCTGGGAAGCAATGGCAGCGTGGTGCCGATCTTCCGTGCCCAGATCGCCGCCGGCGGACCGGTCACTGTGACCCACCCCGAGATGCGCCGGTACTTCATGACCATTCCCGAGGCCAGCCAACTCGTCATGCAGGCCGGGGCCATGGGGCGGGGCGGGGAAATTTTCGTCCTCGACATGGGCGAGCCCATCAAGATCGTCGACCTGGCCCGCGACATGATCACGCTCTCGGGCTATCGCCCGGACGTCGACGTCCGGATCGAGTTCACCGGCGTCCGCCCCGGGGAGAAGCTCTTCGAGGAGCTCCGGGTCACCGGCGAGGACATGATGGAGACCCACCACGAGAAAATCAGTATCTGGAAGGTCCTTCCGAGCGACGAAGAGCAGATTCGGGACGCGATTTCCTCGGTCGAGGTGCTCAAGAACTCCTCCGATCGCACGCGGGTCGTCGCGGCCCTGCAGAAGGTCGTGCCGGAGTTCCAGCCGGAGGGTTTCGAATAGCCGGGTCCCCGGTTTCTGAGTGCTGCCCTTCCGAAAAAAACGTTGTGTTTTACTCATTCCGCACGCCTCGCAAGTGAGAAAAGTCGAGATTGCCCACAGTAAATCACGAATAGCATAAACTAAACGCCAAGCCCGCTTACGTACCCCTGAACCTCGGTTTTCGGGCTGCCCGCCGTCACCTTTCGCCGGGCGCGGTCGCGTTTTCACCTCGGCGCTGTACAGTTTAACCGGCTGCTTGCCGCGTGGGCAGCGGCCGGCCCGGAATCCGGTTTTCGGGTTTTGATTTCGATTCGCAAGGTCTCGTTGGAACGGGGGAGGCAAATGAAAAGGCAAGTTCTGCAGGCGCTTGGGTTGGCGGGGCTCATCGGCGCGGTCTTCTGCGGCGCGACGGCCGACGCCGGAGTTCTCTGGTATCATACCCAGCAAGGTTGGAACAGCGACAGCCACCTCTACAGCCGCGATGTCGCCGGCGGCGTGACCACCGACCGGGGGGGAGCCCCGGGGCTGGGTCTCTTGACCGATATCACCTTCGACGGGGCCGGAAGCATCTACGGGGTCGGTTTCCCCAACAAGTACGGCCGGGGGAAGGGAAAGTTGTACGCCCTTTCGGCCGGCAATGCCACGGATCCCGCTTCCTACCAGGCACTGAGCGTGAACGGGGCCTTTTCGGGAACGCCGAACGGTCTCGCCTGGCGAGACGACACGCTGTATGTGTCCACGTTCGACAAACGTTTCTACGCGCTGAATGCCGCGGGCGACGGCTCGTGGAGCGTGACGAAACAGGGCCGGATGCGCCACCGGAGCTCCGGTGACCTGGCCTTCTCCGACGACGGGCAACTCTACGCGGTCGTGCAGGCCGGTCGGAACGCCAAGCTGGCGACCATCGACATTGACTCCTCCAGCCGCCACTTCGGCAAGGATCACCTCGTCGGCGGCAATACGGGGTACCGGAACGTCTTCGGGCTCGCGTTCGACGAAGGCACGCTCTATGGAGCCGCGACACAAAGCAACTTCACAGATAGTGAATTGATCACCTTGGACACCCTGAGCGGAGCGGCCACGCGAATCGGCGAGTTCAACGCCCCGGTCTGGGGCATGACTTCCACGGGAGGTAGCACCGTTCCGGAGCCCGCGACCGTTGCGTTGCTCTCGCTCGGCGTGATGGGGCTGATCGTGCGGCGAGCTCGTCTCCGGAGCGCAGGCTGACCCGCCGCGCCCGCGTGCGAGGCATCTTCCGGAATGGCTTGCGGCCCCCGGCGTGACCGGATAGAGTAACCTGCGTCTCACCGGCTTAAGACACAACCAGCGGGTGGTACGCAATGAGACTCTACCGGGACCCGGTCCACGGCGATATTCTCCTGTCGCCCCTCGCGGCGGACATCCTCGACACGCCCGAGATGCAACGGCTCGGCCGGATCATGCAACTCGGGTTCGCGCACCTGGTGTTTCGCGGAGCGACCCATACACGCCTCGCCCACAGCGTCGGCACCTACTGGGTGAGCCGCGAAATCCTTCGGCACGTCCGGCTCAATCACCGGCGGCTGAAGCTGCCGGCGCCTCCGGGGCTGATGCGTTCGCAAAGAGCCCCCGGGGGCGGGTTGGGCCACGAGGCCTTGACCGAGGTCGTGTCGGCAGCCGCCCTGTTGCACGACGTCACGCACATTCCGTTCGGCCACACGCTCGAGGACGAACTGCAGGACATCTACCTGAAGCACGACGCGCTGGAGAACCCGCGTTGCTTTTTTCTCCTGTTCGACCCGCGGAGCACGTTGGCCCGGCTGTTCGAGCGCCGGGAGCCCTATGTCGAGGGACTGGACAACGACACGCTGCGGTGGCTGATCTACCTCGTGCTGGCGTTCCGTGAGGACCTGGAGACTGAGCCGTGGAAGGATTTTGCTGAGCTCCTGGAGGAAGCGAGGGAGAGCGTTGCCTCCGGCGGGCGACTGGACCCGGTCGGTCGGCGACGCTATAGCGACTTCCTGGGACAGTGCCTGGAGAGGTTCCGCGAACTCAGCGGGCGGGGGCTCTTTCAGCCGTTTATGGCGGACGTGGTTTCCGGGACCGTCTCGGCGGACCTGTTGGACTACACGGCCCGCGACCTGTATTTCACCGGCCTTCAAGGCGGTTTCGACAGCCGGCTCATGCATTACTTCTTCGTCGGCGAGGACGAAGTAACGCGGACGCCGCGGCTGGCCCTGGACGTGCTGAGTCCCCGAGGCTACGCGCGCGTCGATATCACCACGGAGATTATGAATCTGATGCGGCTGCGATACTCGATGGCCGAGCGGGTCTACTACCACAAGAACAAGGTCGCTGCGTCGGCGATGCTGGCACGCGGTCTGGTGGGCCACGACCTTCCCGCCGACACGAATCCCTACGACGATCCGGGCTCCGTTCTCCGCCCCGAGGTGAGCGACGAAGAGATGGTGCGGCGGCTCGCTCACGCCGAGGATCGCGCGGGCTCTTCTCCGGCGAAGGGTCTCGCCGCGGAGCGTGCCCGGGAACTGGGGTGGGCCTTGTATCACCGCAGGCTCTACGTTCCGGTGGCTGTGCTGACCGAGTCGGCGGCGCGGCAACTCGGAGCGCCGGGGCACTACGTGCGCTTCTTCCGCGGCAGACCGGGAGGGCCCGAAAGGCTTCAGCAGGTGCAGGACGCCTTGTCGCGGATGACCGGTCTGGGGCCGCACAGCGTGCTCATCTACTGTCCTCCCATGAAGATGCAGGCCAAGGCCATCACGGCCCCGGTGCGATTCGAGGAAAACCGTATCATTCCGCTCAGCCATCACCCGGACTTCTCGGACGAGGCGGGGATGCTCAACCGCAAGTACCAGGCGCTCTGGAAGGCGTTCGCATTCGCCCGTCCGGAGGTGCTTCGGCAGAAGGGAATGGTGCGGAAGCTGGTGACCGAGTTCTGCCGACGTCTCGGCATCGGGGAAGAATGGGTCCCGCGCGTCACGGCGACGGACTACATTCTCGAGGAGATGGGCGAACCGGCGCCCGAGGTCCCGGAATCCTAGGCGAAGCCGTCCGCCCTACAGCTCGTCATTTGGTCGGGCGCGAGTGGTGGGATAGTCCCGCTTGAACTGACGTTCGATCTCCGACCGCGTCAGGACGAGCGACGTCGGCCGGCCGTGAGGGCAGGTGGCCGTCTGGCGATCCGCCAGGTGCCTCTTGGCCAGCAGGCTTTCGATTTCCTCCTGCGAGAGCACGTCGCCCGCCTTCACGGCCGCCC
>CAZGEE010000094.1:0-6668 GCA_964525035.1 uncultured Anaerolineales bacterium | reverse complement strand
CTAGTGGCGATAACGCCACACTATTCGACCACACACTGGATGCGTTTCCGCCAAGCGTTGCGTGTGCAGAGGGAGCGCGTACATTGATAACAACTCAGGCCTTCGGCTTTTCGGGGACGGCTGGCCCGGGCAGAGACCAGTTCATGGACGCGCCCACAGTACGCCAGCTGCACATCATGACGTTGGGGGATAGTCTGTACGAGACGCTTTGTTTGAATCTTTTCTGGCCGGAGCAGGAATCCGAGGAGGAGGACCAACCGGCCTGGGAAAGGACTGAGTGGGGGGACCGCGTCGATGGGCACAAAGTGCCTTCGGGCATACTGGATTACTTAACTTGGCAGTCGCGTCACGTGCTCGTTTTTCCCGAAGCAAACCAAGACGGAGACACATGTGTCCGCTCCTGCCGCGTGGCTCAGAGATTTGCCTTGGCGTCTGATGTGAAACCGATGATCGAGCCAATGGCTGCTTTCAGGCGTGACGAAAAGAAGGGCATGCAAGAACTGAAGTTCCGTCAGGGCAGGGCACTGTGGCGAGACAGCCATTCGATCCTTACCCTTCGCCGCTCAAGGGGAAAGGTAAAACGTCCGCACTTGAGTCTGCTCAGGCTTTCAGATGCTGCCCAAAAAGGCAAGGTTTCTTGGGAGCGCGGACTTCGTGTAAGGGCCTACGGCGCATGTACGAAACCAGGACAGGACCTTACATATTATTGGCGCCAGGAAACACTGCCGCTGCCGATGGCTTACCTCGGAGATGATGACCTCGTCGGTAGATTGCAGGACATGGTTGAAAGCGCTGAGGAGGCGGCCAAGGCCCTCCAGAACGCGACGTTCCGCTTCGCCGAGCTTATGCTATCGAGCCAAGCGAGCCACAAGCCTAGGCGGGAAGACAGTGAAGCGCTGGCCCGCAAGCTTAGCCGAGAAGGCTTGCGGGAGTTCCGGGATAAGAGTGCTATCCAATCGGACGAGCGTTTCTGGTCGCAACTTGAGATCCCCTTTCGCCGGGCCATGATTGAGCTGCCCGAGCAGGGGGAAAGCACGCTGACCCGTTGGACTTACACGGTCTGCGCGGCGGCTCGGAACACGCTGGAACAGGTGATCGCCGGACTGGAACTTTCACCTCGAACGCTGCAGGCGGCCTATTCCAGTGGAGAGCTTCTTGACGGCCGATGGGGTGCGTGGAAGGTCCTTAACGTCGCACTGAGCCGGATTCTGGAACCCTATAAGGAGGTAGGCCATGAGCAAAGCACCGCCGGCAAAGTCTAGCCCGTTCATCACCCACTTGCAGGACCTTGCCCGCCGTGACGACCGGGGCGCCCTGGCCACCCTCCGGCGCGGTCTGGCTTCCGAGCCGGGGCAGGCACACGAGATGCACCCTTACGTCGCGCCGTTCTTGCCGGACGAACCGTGGACCTGGCGTAACCGTTGCTATTACATCGTTGCTGCTCTGTTTGCCGTCCATCCCAAGTCCGGTCCGGTGGGCGACCTCGGCGACACGTTCCGTCGCCTGGCCCAGGCATCGGACTCCGAAAGCGTCCAGCGCCGGTTCATGGCGCTGCTCAAGTGCAACCGGGATGACCTGTTCGGGCACCTGCGCCAGGCGGTTAGCCTCGCGGCGTCCCACGACGTGCCCATCAATTGGGATCGCCTGTTCCGTGACATCCAGTACTGGTCCACCGAGGAAGGGTGGGTACAGCGTCGCTGGGCGCAGAGCTTCTGGGGCGGTTCCGCCGCCGAAACTTCGTCTGAGTCCGAGGAAACCTCGTAACCCTGCCTAAAAGGAGAAAACCATGAAAGTCGAGTTGCACATGATCCAGAATTTTGCCCCGCACTGCCTCAACCGCGACGACACGGGGAGCCCCAAGGACTGCCAGTTCGGCGGCGTCCGCCGGGCACGTATTTCCAGCCAGTGCATTAAGCGAGCGATCCGAAAGTGCTTTGAGCAGGAAGAGCTGCTGCCCCCGGAGAACCTTGCCCAGCGCACCAAGCGAATCGCAGAAACCGTAGCCGACCGTTTGGCCAACAAGGGGCGAGACGCACAGCAAGCTCAGGAGGTCGTCAAGACCGCCCTTGGAGCCTCGAAATTCGGTGTCGATGACGAGGGACAGACCGAATACCTTCTCTTCGTAAGCCGCCAAGGCTTGGACCGTCTGGCCGCTCTCTGCGATGAGCACTGGGACACCTTGGTGAAAATCAGTCCGGCGAAGCAGGACGAAGAGGATGAGGGTGCGCGATCAAGAAAATCCAGGAAGAAGAAGGCAGCCGATGCCGTTCCGAAGGAAGTCCGCGAAGCCCTCGGCGACTTCCTTACTGTAGGCAAGGCCGCCGACCTCGCGATGTTCGGCCGCATGTTGGCCGATATTCCGGAACGCAACGTCGACGCCGCCTGCCAGGTTGCCCACGCCATCAGCACCAACCGCGTGGCCATGGAGATGGACTTCTACACCGCCGTGGACGACCTCAAGACCACCGAAGAGGACGCCGGGGCCGGCATGATGGGCGTCGTCGGCTACAACAGCTCCTGCTTTTATCGGTATGCCGTGGTCGACCTGGATCAACTGCAGGCCAACATGGAAGGCGATGCGGAACTTGCGCGAAAAGCGGTCGAGGCCTTCCTGAGGGCCTCGGTGCAGGCCATCCCAACGGGGAAGCAGAACACCTTCGCGGCACACAACCCGCCCGACTTTGTCCTGGCCTTCGCGCGCACCGCCGGGCAGCCGCTGTCGCTGGCCAACGCCTTCGTCGAGCCCGCACGTCCCCGCCCCGGGGCCGACCTCGTCGCCGATTCGGTGAACCGCCTGGCCGGCTACTGGAGCGAGATCAACGGCGTGTTCGGCCGCGACGGCGAGCTGGCCGCCGCCACTTGGTGCGGCACGCGGCCCCCGGAAATGAATGCCACCGGCTGGCAGAAGTCCGAGACGTTCGACGCACTCGTAATGCGTATTATGGAGGCGATCCAATGAGTATCCTGCTGATGCGACTGGCCGGGCCCATGCAGGCCTGGGGCACGCAGAGCCGCTTCAGCGTCCGCGACACCGGCCTCGAACCCTCCAAGAGCGGCGTCATCGGCCTCCTTTGCGCTGCCCTCGGCAAACCCCGCGAGGAGCGGCCCGGCGACGGCTTTCCCGCGCTGGCCGAGATGGCGAACCTCACCATGGGCGTCCGCGTCGATCGGCCCGGCAGCATGGCCCGCGACTATCACACGGCCAAGGACGTGATCATTGCGAGTAGTCCGCCGGGGCGCAAGCCGCGGCTCAAGGACTGCGAGCCGTCGACCCGTTATTACCTGGCCGACGCCGACTTCCTCGTGGGGCTCGCTGGCGACGATGAGTTGATCGACCGACTCGACGCCGCCCTGGCAAACCCGGCCTGGCCCCTCTACCTCGGCCGCAAGGCCTTCGTCCCCTCGATGCCTCTCCGGGCCGGGGACGAACCTGTCCGCGACCTGTCGCTCGACGAAGCCCTCAAGAGTAGGCCCTGGTGGCGCAGAAAACCCCGTGAGGTGCCCGACGGCCCCGTCCGAATTGTCCTTGAGCAACCTCCGGGAAGCGAGGGCGAAGTCCGCAACGACGTGCCCGTTTCGTACCGATATATGCGCCGCCGGTTCACCGTTCGGCGCGTCCGCGACGCTGAACTGTGGCCGGTCCCCGAAGACCTGATACAGGAGTGGCCGCCATGCAACTCTACCTGTCGAAGCTG
This sequence comes from uncultured Anaerolineales bacterium, assembly GCA_964525035.1. Lineage (GTDB taxonomy): Bacteria > Planctomycetota > Phycisphaerae > FEN-1346 > JAACEH01 > CAZGEE01. The sequence continues at coordinate 2,973 of CAZGEE010000094.1, read as the reverse complement.
ATCCTGAACCCGCGGAGCCGCCGGGTCCTGCGCGAGTTGGCGAGTCCCTATGAGCTCCATCGGACGATCCTGCGGGCCTTCCCGGACCGCGACCAGGGAGGACCGGGCCGCGTACTCTTCCGGCTCGAACCGTTCCGCCAGGCGGCGGGCTCCCCCGTCATCCTTGTCCAGTCCGAAGTCGAGCCCAACTGGGCACCCGTGGACGAGGTCGGCGGCTACCTGCTCGCACACGAACACAAGAAGTTTGATCCGACCCCGGGCGAGGGTCGCCCGCTGCGCTTCCGGCTGCGGGCCAACCCCACGGTCCGCCGCCGGGGAAGCCGCCACGGGCTCTACCGGCTCGAAGAGCAACTCGCTTGGCTCGGCCGCAAGGCCAAGGCCGGCGGATTCGAAATCGCCGAGGCCTCCGTGGCCGGGTCGGGCATCCAGGTCACCCGCAAACCGGGGCGCGGTAGGCCTGCCCAGGTCCACTTTGCCGTGGACTTCGAAGGCCACCTGCGAGTGAGCGGGACCGACCGCTTCGCTGAAACCGTTGCCGCTGGTGTAGGCCCTGCCAAGGCCTATGGTTTCGGCCTTCTGTCGGTGGCCCCGGCGCCGCCCCGGTAGCCGCTGCCCGGCCTGTTCTTTGACAAGTGCATAGGCGGTCCGGGGCGTAAGCGACGCCGGCCCGGGAACCGACACGCCACGCTTCGGGAACGCTGCGGCACGGCTGGGCCGGTCGAAACCGTCCGCCGAACGAAGGGCATACATTCTGTCTACGCATGAGGGCTAAAGACCATTCGCCCGGAGGACGATAAGAAATATTGCCATGGAGAGTCTGCACCAGCTTCCACACTTTGATGACCGGCTGAGCACTCTTTACGTTGAGCATGCCGTCATCGACCGCCATGACAAGGCGATCGCCGTCCACCAGGCCGATGGCACCGTCCCCATCCCCGTGGCCTCGTTGGCCGTCTTGATGCTCGGCCCCGGAACCCGTATCACACATGCGGCCATCCGCGCTTTGGCCGACAACAACTGCCTCGCCGTCTGGTGTGGAGAGGCCGGTGTCCGTTTCTACGCGGAAGGGCTCGGCGGATCCAGACACAGCCGCAATCTCCTGCGCCAGGCCCGCCTCGCAACCGATGAGGTCGCCCGCCTTCAGGTCGTCGTCCGAATGTATTGCCTGCGGTTCGACGAACCGGTGGCCCCCGACCTCACGCTCCAGCAACTGCGCGGAAAGGAAGGCATTCGCGTCCGAGAGGCCTATGCCGAGGCCAGCCGGGCCACCGGCATCCCTTGGCGGGGACGATCCTACAAGCGCAACCGATGGGATCATGCCGACCCGGTTAACCGGGCCCTCTCGGCAGCGAACGCTTGCCTGTACGGCCTCTGCCATGCCGCCATCCTTTCGGCCGGCTATTCACCGGCCCTTGGGTTCATTCACACGGGCAAGCAGCTCTCCTTTGTCTACGACGTGGCCGACTTCTACAAGGCCGAACTCTCTATTCCGGTCGCCTTCCAGGTCGTAGCTGAAGGTCCCGGGGACGTCGAACGCCGCGTGCGCCTCACCTGTCGGGACCGCTTCCGGGAGCAAAAGCTGATGCGGCGCATCCTGCCCGACATCCGCTGCTGCCTCAATGTCGATGAACCTGAAGGCGTCGACGAATTTGCCGAGGACCCGGCTCGGCCCGCCGGCCTCTGGGAGCCTTCGGCTGTTTCCAGCGATACGCCGATCGGCCGCATCCTGAAGTTCGACCCCCGTAGGTTCCAACCTCCAGCGGCGAAAGAGGAAGACCATGGTCGTGATGATTCTGGAACGGGTGAAACCTTCTCTACGGGGTGAACTCACCCGTTGGCTCATCCAGCCCAAAACCGGCGTGTTCGTCGGACGCGTCCCCGCCCGCGTTCGCGAGCGCCTGTGGGAGAAAGTCGGCCGTAAACTGCGAGGCGGGGCGGCCCTGATGGTCTGCAACGCTCAGAACGAACAGGGATTTGAAGTCCGGAGCTTCGGTCGCACGTCGAAATCCATTGAGGACTTCGAGGGGTTGTTCCTTCCCAAAACCCTGAAAAAGAGCTAGTATCCAGTGATGTCCCCACGCACGTGGGGGTGAACCGCGCCCGACTGGATGGAAATCGGGGCAATCGAGCGATGTCCCCACGCACGTGGGGGTGAACCGGCCAAGGCTCGCGACGCCGAGGCCTCAACAGGGATGTCCCCACGCACGTGGGGGTGAACCGCCACAAGGCGGAAACAGAGCCTACCCCATCGAGATGTCCCCACGCACGTGGGGGTGAACCGGCGGCGATTGAGCGCGTGACCGGCGGCAAGGTGATGTCCCCACGCACGTGGGGGTGAACCGAATGATCAACGCGACGGAGGAGGCCGTCTGGCGATGTCCCCACGCACGTGGGGGTGAACCGGCGAGTTTCGTGTGATGCTCCTGCCTGCTCGCGATGTCCCCACGCACGTGGGGGTGAACCGGAAGAGCGCACCGAGCGGGAGAAGGCCCGGCGGATGTCCCCACGCACGTGGGGGTGAACCTGAAGCGGCCGGAGTGATCGAGGTGGCTACCAAGCGATGTCCCCACGCACGTGGGGGTGAACCGGCGGGGCAACTGATAATGTGGAATGGGCCCCAGATGTCCCCACGCACGTGGGGGTGAACCGTCAAAGCGATTGACTCGGGCATAGGGGCCTTAAGATGTCCCCACGCACGTGGGGGTGAACCGCCCTATCCGTAGAAATGCCTCGTAGTAGGCGAGATGTCCCCACGCACGTGGGGGTGAACCGAACTGAAGCCAGGCCAGCGCATCCGGGTGCACGATGTCCCCACGCACGTGGGGGTGAACCGTCCTTGTAAAATAAGGACTCCCGATGGCTTAAGATGTCCCCACGCACGTGGGGGTGAACCGACAAGGCTAGGTAGGAGCCTCCTAAGGAGATTGATGTCCCCACGCACGTGGGGGTGAACCGGTGCGGATCGTCGGGGAG
>CAZGEE010000093.1:6449-6697 GCA_964525035.1 uncultured Anaerolineales bacterium | reverse complement strand
GCACCTCGGCCGTGATCGGCGGCGGCACCTCCTCGAAGGCAGCGCGAAGGGCACCGGCATCGTGCTGCGCAAGCAGTTGGCGGACTTCAGGTACCAGAAGGGGGGTCACCATGGCCGCTTCCTTTCGCCCCGTCCGACGCAACCGCCGGGACGGCGCCGCGGAAGGAAGCTCAGCCCTCAGCCGCCGTGCAGCGGCGGGGCCACGGCCTCAGACTTTCCGGCATGCCGTCCCGGTCCGGGAGTGCACC
>CAZGEE010000093.1:0-6439 GCA_964525035.1 uncultured Anaerolineales bacterium | reverse complement strand
GCGCTTGCGACCGCGCCCGCACATGGCGTTGATTGTAGGTCGCCAGGTATCCCTTGCAAGCGGATTCCGACAAGTCCGCGCGAATTTGCTACAATCCGGACATGAGCCGATCCGCAGCCCATTCGCCTGCCGCACGGCCGATCCGGCGCGTTGCCGTCGTCGGCCCGGGGGCCATCGGCACCACCCTGGCGGTGCGACTGGCCGCGGCCGGATACCCGGTGTCGGTACTCGACCACCGTCCCGACCGGGCCGCGGCGCTCAGCCGGGAGGGCCTCGTGCTGCGCAGTGGCAAAGGCGAGCAGCACGCGAGCGTCACCGTGGAAACCTCCGCAGACCGGCTCCCGGAGCCGGACCTGGTGCTGGTGACGGTCAAGTGCCCTGCCCTGGCCGCAGCGGGCGAAAACCTGGCCCGGCTGCGCTCGCCGGCCGCCATATTGACCATCCAGAACGGGCTCGACGTGCTCCCCGCGCTGCGACGCGGGCTCGGGAAGGCGGCCGGCCGTCACGTCCTCCTCGCGGGCGTGACCTACCAGGCAGCCGGCCCGGACGCCGACAACGTGGTTCGTCACGTGGCCAACCTGCCGACCCACCTGGGCGGTTGGGGGGAGCTTCGCGGGTGGGCGGAGGCCATTGCCGCCCTGTTCGAATCCGCGGGCCTGCCGGCGCGGGTCGAGGCGGACCTGCGGTCGACGGTCTGGCGGAAGCTCATCGCGAACGCCGCCATCAATCCGCTGACCACGCTGGAAGGCGTGCGTAACGGCGAGCTGGTCGAGCGGGAGGACCTGCGGCGGCGCCTGTTGGCGCTGGCCCGCGAAACGGCCGCGGTCGCTCGCGCGGAGGGCATCGACGTAGCCGGCGACGAAGCGGAAGACCTGGCAACCCGGGCCGCGAGCGCGACGGCCGAGAACGTCTCCAGCATGCGGCAGGACGTTGAAGCAGGGCGCCGCACGGAGATCGAATTTCTGGGCGGAGCGATTCTCACTCGGGCGGAGCATCACGGCGTGGACGTCCCCGAGACGCGCCGCGTCACCGAGGCGGTTCGCCGATTGGATGCTCGGCTCGGTTAAGTGCGAATACTGTCCATCGCGAGGATAGCCAGCGGGCTGAAGATCAGAACCGGCAAGTAAGCGGCCAGGGCCGGTTTCATTCCGCCGACACTTCCGAAGTGGGTGCACGCGTACTCCACACCCAGCACCATCACGAAAAGGCCGATGCAGGTGCCGACGGAAATGAAGTAGTTTTTCCCTTCGCGGCCCACGATGAAGGGCAAGCCGAGGAGCAGGACCAGCACGTTGAGAATGGGCTTCGAGAAGTGCTGGTGCATCGCCACCGCGTACGTGTCCGCGTTGATCATGGACGACTCTCCGAGCAGCCGTTGCAGCTCGCGGAACGAGAGGTACTGGTAGGCATCGCGGCTCCGGTGCCGCTTCAACCACTGCGGATCAATGTTCGTCTTGAAGAACGTGACCGTTTCCGCGGGAGCAGGTTCTTCCGCGGCGCCGGGACGAAGGTGCCGCTCCGGGGTCCAGCCGGTGGCTCCGATCAGCCGCCACCCGCCTTGTTCGGGAACATACTCGGCCCGGCGGGCCTCGATGAAATACTCGATATCCCCGGTTTCCCGATCCCGCAAGATGATGCTGACCGGCTGGCGAATCTCCGTTTGCCCGTCGGCCGTCTCACGCATCACGGCGGCCATGGCCTGCTCGCCGGGAATGAACCGCGGCGCGTGAATCAGGGTGTTGTTTTCGTCGCGGACGTACCGGACGCGGAACTCTCCCGCGGCGCCCCTATCGGAAGGTTCGACGGTCAGCCGCTCGACCAACTTCGGCAGCACCAGTTCCTGGTTCACCACGTAGAGCCCACTGATCCCGATCCCGGCGACGATCATGGGCCAGATCAGGCGGTACACGCTCACTCCGGACGCCTTGACGGCGGTCACCTCGTTGGTCTTGTTCATGCGGGCGATGGCGAACGCCGCGCCGACGAGCGTAGCGGGCCCCCAGAGCCACTGGAAAAACTCGAACTGTCGGAAAAAATAATAAGAAACCACGTGCCCGAGAGCGGACCAGGCGCCGAGTTCCTCGGCCTCGGCGCCGACCTCGAGAAACTCGTCGACGTTGACGATCATGTGGACCATGACCGTCAGCGCGACCATGGAAACGAACACGGCGGCGAAGGAGAACACGAACCCCTTGAGGATGTAGCGGTCGAGAATCTTCATGGCCCAGCGGTCCACGTTGGCCCCTATCTTCTCACCAGCCGACCGACGAGCAGGAAGTCCAGTACCAGCACGACCCCGTTGCCGGTCCAGATCATGCTGACCCACCGATGCATCTCCTCAGGCTCCGCCTTGACCATCTTGACCCCGAGAAGGATCGAGAAGATCGCAAACAGGGCGGGGCCCAGGCTGACGAAGAAAGCCGTTAGGATATGGCCGTGCCGGAACATCGTCCCCAGGGCTGCCCCGAGGGCCACCAGCAACACGCAACTTACGATGGTCGCGTATCGGCTGTGCATCTCGGCCAGGCTTCGGGCCTGAACGCGGTCATCGATCTTGTAGAGGGATGCCTCGCTGCCTCCCCGGGCATCGACCAGGCGATGCAGGTACGACTCCTCGGGATGTTCGTAGCGCCACCGGAGCATGGCAAGCGACATTTCCTCGGGGTCCAGCGGCCGAGGCACCACCAGGAGACGATCGATCGTCGGATTGCCGCGCAGCAAGCTCGACTTGCCCCCGCGCCCTTCGTCAAAGGCGTCCACCCCCACGAGCCGAATCCTCACGCTTCCGTGGTCGACCACCCTGGCGTCCCGGCACTCCCGCGCCAGCTCGATGCGGGAGACTCGCCCCGGCACCTCGGATTTCTCGTCCGAGTTCGGACCGCGGGAAACCCCTTCCCCGCCGCCGTCGACCGCCTCGCCCGGCTGCTCGGGCGGGAGGAACGTAACCTCGGCCTGTTTCCCGTAGGCCACGAAGTTCTCTCCGCCCGGCTCATTGTAGCGAATCGCCACGTCGTAGAGCCGGTTGCCCTCGACGTACCCGGCCGTGATATAGAACTCCCCGATGCTCACGTGGCGGTGCGTCCGCATCCGGTGAAAAAAAATCCGTTCCATGTGTTCCTGGCCGATGTTCTCCGCCCGGTAGCGCGACCAGGGAATGATCTGGTCGAACAACACGAAGTTCACCACGCCGATCAGCAGCCCCAGGACGATCACGGGCTTCAGCAGCGTGCTCATCGACACGCCGGAGGCGCGGCAGGCCACGATCTCGTTGTCCGAGGCGAGGCGGCCGTAGACCAGCGTTGTCGTCAACAGGGCCCCGACGGGCATGGCGTAGACCAGCATGGCGGGGACGAAGTAGAACACCAGCCGCCCGGCGTCGAGCGGCCCGAGCCCGCGTTCGCTCAGTTCCGTCAAGCCATAGGCAATCGCCAGGAAGAGCGTCAGCGCGGCCGTCGAGAGGCCGAACGCCTTCAAGAGCTCCACGAAGATGTAACGGTGCAGAATCCGCCGCATGGATCAGCCGATCTCTTCCTTGACGGCGTCGGCCAAGCGCTTGACGCCCTCGCGAATCGCTTCGACGCCGGGCACCCCGAACGAAAGCCGCATCCGGTTACGCGGAATGCCGGCCTCTCCCTCCGAGCAATAGCAGAGACTGCCGGGCACGTAAACCGTCCGGCCCTCCAAGCACCGGGCGGACGTCCGGCTGCTGACCGGCGCGGCCTGCGTCTGCAATCCCTTTTCGGAAAGCCGGTTGCCGCCCCCCGGGATACTCGGTTTCCCGGGTTTTCGAGCTCGGACCGCCCTCCAGCCCCCTGGTCCCGGGCCGGTGCCGAATGAAAAAGAAACAGGCCGAGGATCGCCCGTCCTCCGCCACCGAAACCATGCTAGCGGGTGCCCCCGTGCCCGGCAAGCGAAAAGGGTCCGGCCGGACGCCGCCGCCTTGTCACACGGGCCGCGCCGGGCTATGCTGCCCTGAGGAGGCGCCCGGCCCGGCTGTGTCGGCGCGACGGTGGAAGAGCGTTCCTGAGAGGCGGCAACCATGACCTCCGTCCGTTGGGCCCGAAGCATTCTCGACCTGCTGTTGCCACCGTCGTGTATGAGCTGTGGCCGGCCCCTGCGAGAGGATCGGCTGCGGTGGTCCCTCTGCCGCGAATGCGGAGAGACCCTGGCCCGGCAGGCCGAGGCCGAGGCCTGCCCCCGGTGTGGACACTCCGTCGGCCCCTACGGGTCCTGCCCGGTATGCGTTTCCCACAAGCCGCGCTTTGAAGCGGCCGTGCGCATCGGCGTCTACGGGGGCCCGCTGGCCGTGCTGGTCCGCAAGGCGAAGTTCAATGGACTCCGGCAGGCGGTTCCCCTGCTGGCGGAGGTGCTCCGGGCAAGGCTCGCCCAGACCGATGTCCTGGCGGACGTGGACGTCGTGACGCCGGTGCCCCTGCACTGGTGGCGGTACTATCGGCGAGGCTACAACCAGTCGGCGCTGCTGGCGCGCGCGCTGGTCCGGCCCGGCCCGGCGGTTCCGCTGAAACGGGCGTTGGTTCGCGTGCGCAACACGCCCCCGCAGGTGGGGCTGAGCCGGACCGCTCGCATCGAGAACGTACGCGGCGCATTCCGTGCCCGGCGACCCGAGACGGTCCGGGGCAAAACGGTGCTGCTGGTCGACGACGTGATGACCACCGGGGCGACGGCGGACGCGTGTGCCCGGGCCCTCCTGGAGGCGGGGGCCGCCCGCGTGCGGGTGGCCGTGGCTGCCATATCCGAGGGCGATTCCGGAGGGCGTAACGTAACCCTGTAAGTTGCCGGCGAGAGTGTCGGCGGTCGTCTGACTCCAGTCGCAGTCCTCGCCGGCAGGACCATCCGAACGACGAAGGACGGCCAGCGATGACCGATGGCGCTGAGCGGACCGACACGTCGTGCCGGTCGCGGCGTTGCAAGGTGAAGCGCTGCACTCCCACCACTGGACGGGGCATGAGGAAAGCAGCGAACCGCTGTCGGCCGCAGGCTGGAACCCGGGGCCCCCTTGCACAAACCTGACGGGCGGAAACAAATCACGCTGGAAAATTCGGGCGGTGCGCAGTAAGGTTGCCGTCCTGCAGGCCGTGCGGCGATCGTCTCGGACGCGCCGCACGGTTTCTTTCGAGGAGTGTGCGGCGAGGAAATGGAGCGCGACGTGAAGCATCGCTGGATGGTACTGATAGTGTCCCTGTTGCCCGCCTCGTTCGCGGCGGCCGAGGGCGTGCGGCAACCCGAAACCGAACCGCTTCGGATGGCCGCCAGCCCGCTGAACGATCCGAACTTCTTTCCGCGGGCGGTCTGGTTCATCGAGGCCCGGCACGCGCCGAAGGTGGCCGAGCTGGGCTGCAACATGTACGTCTGCGGCGGTTTCGGCCGGCGCGACCCCGTCCAGGGCATGGACACCGTGTGGCAGCATGGGCTGTACAACGTCGTGCGGGGCCGGCCTGACCCGGAAACGATGTCGCGGGTCCGCCGCCATCCGTCGTTCGTGGCCTGGTCGAACCATAACGAGCCCGACCATCCTCGGCGGCTCCAGAAGCCGGAACGGTTGCTCAAGCGCTACCGGGAGATCAAGTCGAGCCCCTCCAGCGGCCTCGTGTATCTGAATTTCACCCACCCGATGGGGAACCCGTTCATCCAGCGGAACCCGAACGCGTGGTATCGGCGGTATTGCGACGCCGCGGACATCCTCATGTACGACTACTACCCCTGCAACCTGGCCCCGATGGGGTGGACGCGGCTGTGGCTGGTGGCCCTGGGGATGGACCGGATGCGACGCTTCGGCGGACCGGGGAAACGGTACTGGAACTGGATCGAGTGCACGAACATCCACAACGGCGAGGAGGGCCCTGATTTTCGCGTGCCGACCTACGAGGATATCCGCGCCGAGGTCTGGATCTCGATCATCCACGGGGCGTCCGGGATCGGCTATTTCACGCACGCGTGGGGAGCAGACGGGCCGCGCGGCAAGCGCAAATGGCACAAGGAATTCCTCGTCCCCGAGCCCCAGCAGCGGGCCCTGAAACGGATCAACGCGGAACTGTCCGAGCTCGCGGCCGTCATTAACGCTGAGCCGTGCGAACTGCCCGTAAAGGTCCGCGAGAGAAACGAAGGACGGATCGATTGCACGGTGCGATACCACGACGGTTCGCTCTACCTTTTCGCGGCGAACCTCCGCCAGACGTCCGAGCCCTGCACCGTGACCGTTCCCGGCATGACCGGCGAGGCCGAGGCCCACGTCATCAACGAGGGTCGCACGGTGGCGCTGACCGACGGCCGATTTGAGGACCGATTCGGCCGCTTCGACGTGAACCTGTACCGGGTTCCGGTGCGGAGCCTTCCGGACGTGCCTGAGAAGGGCAAGCCTTGCTGGTCGGCGGACCCCGTGGCGGACTTCGAGCAACGGCTCGGCCCTGGCTGGGAGGTG
>CAZGEE010000092.1:0-6702 GCA_964525035.1 uncultured Anaerolineales bacterium | reverse complement strand
GCCTTTGTGAAGGAGACGTCATCCTCCGGGTCAACGGCGAAGCGGTCCGCGGGGCGGGCGAGTTGCTCAACCGGGTCCACACGCGAGCGGCCGGGACCCGGCTAATCCTGAGGGTACGTCGCGGAGGTGAAACGTTGGACCGCACCATTCAACTCGCCGGCATCCAGTCGGCGGGGCTTCTCCACCGGGTGCTCCTGCAGTCCGGCTTGGCCGACGCCGAACCGCTGTTCGGCGGAGGAAAGGTAGAAGGTTCCGAGGACGCCGGCACCGGGGACGAACTTCCCCCTTCGGCCGATCCCGCAGATCGCCCCGGGCAGGGAAAGCCGGAAGCGCCCCATGTCCCGAACCAGGAAGGGGAAACGCCGTGAGACGGTTCAGCCGCTTCAGGTATCCACTCGCGGTCCTCGTGCTGGTCACCGCCCTTCTGCCCGCCCCGGCGGGCGGCGCGGACACCGCCGGCACGACGGAGTCCGACGAATCGCTCGCAACCCTCTATCGGAAGACGGCTCCCTCGGTGATCCGACTGACAAACGGACGGCGAGCGGCCAGCGGCGTGATCCTCACGGCCGACGGCCTGGCGGTCACGTCCCGCCTGGCGATCCGCAAGAACGAGCACACCGCCCGTCTTGCCGACGGGACCCGGGTTGAAGCCCATCTCCTCCTGCGCGACGAACGAACCGGCCTGGCGATTGTGCGACTTCGTCGGACGGACGGGGAGGGCGGCACCTCTTCCGGCGAGACCGCCGAGGATCCGGGGCAAGCCGACCCGCCAGGCTCGGTTTCCCTCGGGTGGCCCGCTCTGGCCCCGAGTTCGGCGAAGGACCTGCCCACGGGGTCCCGGGTGGCCACCGTGGCCCATCCGAGCCACACCGACGCCAAGCACCGGTCGCGGCCCAGCTTCAGCGTCGGCGTGCTGGCTGCGCGGGGAAAGATTTCCTCGGACCTCGAATACTCCGGGGACCTGCTGATGACCGACGCATCGGCCAACCCGGGAAGCGCCGGCGGAGCGCTCGTCGATTCGGCGGGAGAACTCGCCGGGATTCTCCTCCGGCCCTCCTACCACGCCGACACCGACACCGCGCTGAACCTCGCGTTGCCGGCCGACGTGCTGCCCGACCTTATCCGGCAGGCCCGCGAAACTCCCGATCCTCCCATCGTCGAGGTTCCGCCCGTGGCGGAAAGGGACTTCGGGTTTCTCGGCATCACCCGGGACGATTCCACGGAGCGATGCCGGGTGGCCCGGGTGCTCCCGCGAGGTCCGGCGGCGAAGAGCGGCATCCTGCCCGGCGACGTCATTACGGCGATCGACGGCGAGCCGGTCGAGACGTTCGGCGACCTGGTCGGGTACCTTCGCAGGACCGAGCCGGGCCAGGAAGTGCAACTGACCATCGAGCGGGCCGGGCACCACGTGGAGTTGAGCTTGACCGTGGTCCTCGGTGCATACGAAAGCGGGGAGTGATTGGCCATGACGTATCGCAATCGCGTGGGCGCAGTTCTCCTGTTTGTCGCGACCGGACTGGTTCTTGCGGCGAGCGGACCGCGCCTTCTAGCCCGTACGGCGCGGCCGAATCCGGACCTCGAACGGTTAACCCGCGAGGCGGTGGAGAAGGTCTCCCCGTCGGTGGTCCAGATCATCGTCAGCCCGGACGCCGAGGCTGAAGTACGCCACCCGAACGCCGCCGAAGACAGGTCCGACGGCGAGGAAATTGCGAACGGGCGGGGCCCCTCCCCTGGAGAGCAATCGGCTCCGTCGGGCGATCCGGGCCGAGGCGGAAACGGTGCCGAGGCGCCTACGAGGCCGCCGCAGGACGAAGAACCGTCCGAAGGTCGCCGGGCCGGGAAGGAGCGGATTCGCACGGGCCTGGTGATCGGGGCCGACGGGTACGTGATCACGAGCCTGGTCAACGTGGGCGACCGGCGCGAGGGATTGAAGGTGCGCCTGGCGGACGGTCGGACGCTCGAGGCCCGCCGTTTGGGCGAGGACCTGTATCGGGACGTCGCACTGCTGAAGACGGACGCCGAGGACCTACCGGTTCCGGAGTGGGGGGAAGCGTCCTCGCTCGCGGTCGGGCAATGGGTACTGGCGGTGGGACGGGCACTGCCGATCGAAGGCCCCGTCGTGAGCCGCGGCATCGTCAGCGCGAAGGACCGCCTGGCGGGCACGGCGCTGCAGACCGACGCGAACGTCTCGGCCCTCAACTACGGGGGGGCGCTGGTGGACCTTCGCGGCCGGGTGGTCGCGATGGTCGCGGCGTTGGGCCGAACCGGAAGCAGCGAACGGTCCGACCGGTTCAGCGACAGCGGCATCGGTTTCGCCGTGCCGATGGGAGACATCCTCGCGGAATTGTCCGCGCTGAAGCGCGGTCAGCGGATCGAGATGCCTTTCCTGGGCGTCCAGTTCAACAACGTGCGGCTGGAGCCCGGCGCGCTGGTCACGCGAGTGATTCCCGAAACCGCCGCGGCCGAGGCCGACATCCGCGAAGGGGACGTGATCGTCGAATTCGACGGAAGCCCGATCAAGAATCCGTTCGAGCTGATCCACCAGATCGGCTCGCACCGGGTCGGCGAGGACGTGACCGTCAAGATCGTTCGGGGCGAGCAGAGGTTAACTCTTCGGGCGAAGCTGAAAGCCCGCCCCGAACACCTGAGAGAGTGAGCGCCGGCGGGACCGGCAACCGGTCAGCTTTTCCTTCGACGGCGTTTTTTGGATGAAGCCCCCTTCTTCCGCGGTAGCGGTCTGCCTGTGTCGGCGATGCCCGTCAGTTCGGTCAGGCCTTCTTTGACCCGGCGCGCGAGGTCCAGTTGCCAGTGGGCCAATTGTTCGAAGCCTTCCACTTCCGACATCACCTCATTCACTTTCTGCAGTTCACCGCGCTTCATGGTTGCCCCCGTGGCTAGCTTGCCTGACGCCGAATTATGCTTGCGGACCGCCCCCTTTTGTGCTTGAATGCGAACCCGTGAAACGCAGACGCGAATGATATTCCACATTGCGAATCCCGTCAACGCCAAAATTCGCAATCGCGTGTTTTTTATTTGGGGTTCTGTCGGATGGCTGACGTAACCGAAGGAAAGGAGGGTATTTGCGCCCGTCTGGCCGAGGCCAGGGAGACGGCCTTCGGGCCGCGCGGACGAGCCGCCTTCGCCCGCGCCCTCGGGCTCAGCCCTTCGACGTACATCTACTACGAGAAAGGTCGCGTCCCTCCCCCGGACGTGCTGGCCCGGGCCGCGGAGGTGGCGGGTTTGCGGCTCCAGTGGCTGGTCACGGGAAAGGGGCCCCGCGACCTCTCCGTGGAAGAGGTCAGGCGCACCTGGCAGGAGATTCTGCCACCGGAGATTCAACCGGCCCTTGACCGGTTTATCGAGCAGGCGGCCTCCCCAGAGGGGGCCCCCGCCGCCGTCCGGGCCCTGGCCGAACTGCTCCAGGACGTGGGAGAGAAGCTTCCGCACGACGGGGACGCAGTCCCCGCCGAGGAACCCCTCCAGCACGTCGAAGGCATGATCCCCGTCCTGGGGCGCACGGCCGCGGGATTGGTCGGCAGGCATGACGAGTTGCTCGGTGAAGAGCCGGCGGTCACGATCGCCGACATCGCGCGGGCGGCCTCGGGGCGGAGCGTCCGCCGTCGGCCGGTAGGGGACGTCGAAACCGACGACCCGGTCATGGAAGCATCGGCGTCGCAGCCGCAACGCACGGCTTCGCTGGTCCAGTTGGCCGAGCCTCTGCCCTCGGGCGTGGTCGAGCTGGTGGACGTCCCGCCGGTGCGGCAGGAGCACCCCGCGGCGTTCGCATTGCGCGTCGACGGGGAGAGCATGGCCCCGCGGTTTCGCCACGGCGACGTGGTGATCGCCGATCCGAGTCGGCCGGTCCGATCCGGCCAGGCGGCGCTGGTCCAGATTCGCGGCCGGGTCGGCGTTACGCTGAAGCTGCTCCGGCAGGAAGAGGACTCCGTCGCCCTGGTCCCGATCAACGAGCGGTACGACACGGAGATCGTTTCACTCGACCAGGTAGAATGGACGGCCCCGGTGTTGTGTGCACTCCGCTTCCGGACGGGACGATCCTAGCGATAGAGTACCCCGTAGAAGCCGACGAGCAGGACGGCCCCCGCAACCACCGCAACGAAGAACACCCCCTTGAAAAGCCGGAGGCGGCGTGTGTAGCGCCGGAGCGCTTCCGCCCGCCCCACCATCCGGTTCACCGCGTTGATTCTCCGGACGATGCTCCCGTGCCGCCAGCTTCGCGAGGTAATCGAAACGCCGTTCAGCGCCGCGATCCGCTGGAGCGCGGACGTCATCGCCCAGGCGCGGTACGAACAGATCGTGACCTCCTCGTCGTGCGACTGGTCCGGCCGGTGAACGGGGCAGGCCCCGGGCTCAACCTCTCCCGGGCAGAGCACGGCCGCGGCACCCGCCAGGTCGCTCTGGCGTTCGAACCGACGGGAGACCATCCCGAAGAATCCACCCCAGTACGCAGTGAACGCCAGGATCAGTCCGAGCGTCTCGGGCACGCCGAGCCACTCGAAGACCGGGGCGAGCACGAGCAGGGTCACCATCCCGCCGACGGCCACCACGAAGTAGAAAGGAATGTGGTGAAACCGTGCGTGGCCCAGTTCGTGGGCGAACACGGCCTCGACCTGCGACGGGTGGAGTTGCTCGACCAGGGTGTCGGAAAGAAATACGTAGCGCAGGGGGCGAAAGAAGCCCGTCATGCAGGCGTTCACCAGAAATCCGCCGGTGTGCCACAGATAGACCTCGCTCACGCGGACGCCGACCCGCTCGGCCACCCGCGGCAGCCGCTGCCGGAGTGGCCCGTCCGGCAACGGTTGGGTCGGCCAAACGGCCCGGAGCATCAGCGGACTGAACACGTAAACGAGGACCACCCAAGCGACGATGGTCGCGTCGCTCCACGCGGCGGCATCGCCGCCGCCGAGCAGCAAAAACACCAGGTCGCGGCCCCCGAGTACGAAACAATAGGGAACCAGGAGGATGAGCAGGTACTGGCGGAATCGAAAGGCGAGGTACGAGCCGGGGCCGCGGACGGGCTTTGCCGCGGAGAAGCCGCGGTCGGACAAAGCCCGCCGCAGAACTCCCGCCGAGAGAAACGAGCCGGTCCAGTAAACCAGCACAATCACCAGCATCGGCAGGAGCACCAGCAGGCGGTCGAGCAAAAGCAGCTCCGTGGGCACCCAGGCCTGCGCCAGGTCGGGCCAGCGGCCGAAGAACAGCACCGTGGCATAGCCGGCCACCCAGAGCAGACCGTGCACCCGGCCCATTCGTCCGTGTCGGCGAATCAATTTCTCCGCAGTCGCACCCCGGAGCGCCGCCGCGGCGACCACGTACCGCGACAGGATGCCCCAGGCGACCACCGCGGCCAGAACGCCTCCCAGCCAGGCGAAACACGTCGCCACGGCCGGGGGTGGCACACCGCCCTCGGCGATCAGGGAGAGCAGCAGCCCCAGAAGCAATCCTGTGTCCACGGCGTATCCCCTCCGTGCATGGTGAGCCCCGCATCATAAGAGGGAAGAGCAACCACGCCAAAGGAAAAGCTCGACCCGTGAAGGGCCCTCCGGCCGGTCGCCTCCCAGGGCCGGGCAAGCGGGAGCCGCCGGGCGGCCGGCGTCGCTGAATCGGACACGATCGGGCTCAGGGAACGTCGTCGGCCTTGTCACCGGCCTTCGGAGCGTAGGGGGATTCGAGAACCGGCTCTACGGGCATGGGGGCATAATCCGCCGGTGGAGCGTTGCCCTTCCGCTTAACCTCGTGATGGTCGACCTTCTCGACGTCCTGCCAGAAGATGAACTCCGGACTGGTGACCGGGGTGTGGCACTGCGCGCAGGTCTTCTGGTTAATGGCATAGTCCAGGTCGGCATGGATGCCGCGCTCCGCGTGGTCGGACGTGACCAGATGGCACGCCTGGCACGAAACATTGGCGCGGTCCGGCGTCTCCCGGGGCCCGCGAAATCCCGTCTCGCGGCCGGTGCCCATGGCATGGCACCACCAGCACTCGCGGCTCCCGGCCCGGCCGGCGCCGGCCACCGACTGCCAGGCCCGCGCGTGGGGCGTCTTCAGGTAATCTTCGTAGATGTCCGCATGACAAGGCTGACAGGCCTCCGCAGGCTCGTAGGCCGGCGGCAGCGGCGCTTCGTTCAGCTCGGGCTCTTCCCCGCTTTCTTCGAGGTAGCGCCTGTACACGGCCTCGATCTTCTCGTGTTTGGGCACCGGGGCCGTGGTCGGGATGAATTCGTGACCGACAACGCGGACGTGTTTGCCGGGGTCGATGGCGAGGCGGACCACGCCGACGCGTTCACCCAACATCCCCGCGTTGACGAGGAGCGTCCGGCCCACGCGGATCGGCGGATTGATCATCCGCTGATCGTGCCCGCCGACGATCAGGTTCAACCGCGGAAACCGTGCCGCCAGTTCCCGGTCCAGGTAGCGGTCCTGGTGACTGAGAAGGACAAGGTAGTCCACCTTCTCCTCCAACGGACCCAGCACGGCCGCCAAGGCTTCGGCCGGTGGGGCGATCCGAACACCCTCCAGGAACCGCTCGTCCATGTAGAGGTACCGTTCGCTGCCCAGGACCGAGACCACGCCGATTCGAATCCCGGCCACCCGGCGGATCACGTACCCCGGCGCGAACGGCTCGCCGTCGGCGTCGGTCGCGTTCGCGCACAAGTAGGGCAAGTCATACTTTGCGACCAGTTCGCG